>NZ_JBWJVP010000174.1:0-11453 GCF_056339915.1 Blautia sp. ZXY-1-B12
TAATAGTGCCATGCTTTTTCAAGTCCCTCAAAAGTATCAGGCATCTGACCGTGGATAATAGCTATAGTCCAATGCTTCACACAATGCTTTGCTGCATTTAATATAGGCGCATGAACCTTGTAATAATCTGTGCAGTGGTGGATTGTCCATATCCTATTGCCGAAATTAAATGATCTTAAATATCTTCGATCATAAACAGCCATACAAAGTGCTATCAAGATTTCTCGGGATTTATATCTATTTTTTATGCGAGTTTTTATAATTTCACAAATTTTAAATCTATTTTTCATATAGAGGTCTCCTTCCTACCTCTCTAATATGCAAAAATCAAAGAAAAAAAGAGCATCGAATATGATGATCTTCATCCCAAAAAGTGAATTCGAATTCACTTTTTGGATATGTTCCCCCCTGTGGAGGGGGGGGTTCAAACACATGAATTAAAAAATTATACCATACATCTTTGGGGTTTGAAACTGATTTATATTTCTTTCCATGGGTAGATATTAACACATCTCATATAGGAAAATTTCTGGTACGACAAAAAGTTTTTTAGATAATCGCTGCAAAATGAAAAAAGACAGAGTCCTGGAATACTCCATGAGCCTGCCTTTTTACCTTTTTTCTT
Source organism: Blautia sp. ZXY-1-B12 (assembly GCF_056339915.1). Lineage (NCBI taxonomy): Bacteria > Bacillati > Bacillota > Clostridia > Lachnospirales > Lachnospiraceae > Blautia > Blautia sp. ZXY-1-B12. The sequence continues at coordinate 626 of NZ_JBWJVP010000174.1, forward strand.
ATATTTAGTCACCTGATTGCCAGTACCTGTTCACATAGTCCACAGCTTCATCTTCTGGCATTGAAAACTCTTCCATTAATTTCTTGACTGCACTATCCTTAGTTACATTAAAATCCTTATAGGTTCGAATAAGAATGCGTATGCCTTTTTGAACGCCTTCCTGAACACCTTCCTGTTTTAATTCCTCTAATGCGTTGCACATATCAACCCTACCTCCTTTTCGTTCCAGTTCCAAAGCATGGTCAATCAGCTGCTGCGATTCTGTGATCGCCCCTATTACAAGACCAAGATCTGTTGAGATTGCCTGGTCTTTGTATTTTCGATTTATTTTTTGATAATCTCTGGCATATATAGCCCTGCTGACATCAAATACGGTATCTACATCCGGGTTACAAAACTTGAGCGAATCACTGGTTCTCACCTGAATCAGGTTCATTTTATAATCAACTATCATAGCCTCCAGTTCTTCCGGAATCTTCAACATATCCTTCAGCGAAAGCGGTCCATCCCACTCACGTTCTCCATAGTATACACAAAGACTGATCACCGGATGCAGACGGTCTGTTTTCTTAAAACTTGACAGGAACTCCTCGGATGAATCAAAGTCCTTATCTTTCCTGTTCTGGGCTGCGATCTCATCATATTCCTTCATATAAGAAAACGCATCTCCAATCATGTGTCTGAGCGGCATTGCGTAATGAATCTTTGCCTGATTTTCCAGTCCCCAGATCACAAAATCCACACCGTATGCCGTTTTCTTGACGACATCCAGAATTTTCTGCATCGTCTCCGCATGTCCATTAAATTTCAGTACGGAGGAGATATCCGTATCAGCTTCTGTAAGGTCGCCTGCCTTTAATACCTGCCTGCCATCAAACAATGCTGCATTGAACAGATCTGCAAAGTGTTCATTATCCCTCCAAAAGGTCTTTAGTATGGTATCCGGCTTTATCTTATTTCTTTCCACCTCTGCTACCACCTCCTGTTCTTATGTTCAATATACCACAATTCATGCCCTATTTCCATCTAAACAAAATTAATTTCAGGGAAGGCAGGCTCATCCTGAGTCATACCTTCCCTGTCCTGAAACTGCCTGTCATCTGCAGGTCTTGCCTTTTACATTAGACCATCTGCTGTATACTTTCTTTCCGTCTGCGCCGATCGTATAAGAACGAATCCTGTAATAATAAGCGGTTCCCTTTTTCAGCTTCGTATTTGTATACTTCACGGTAGAATTTTTTGTGACCGTCTTAATCTTCTTATATTTCCCGGTCTTACCGATCTTGCGGTAGATCTCATAGCCCTTTGCCTCGGATACTTTCTTCCAGCTCAGAGTCAGTTTTCCACGGTTCTTGTTGGAAATGGATTTGACTGCCGTTTTGGACGGAACCATCTTTACAGTCACAGCTTTGCTGTACCCACTCCATTTCTCTGTACTTCCCTGTACCGATGCCGCACGGATCTTAAAGCGGAGCGTCTGTCCCCATGTAAATTTACCTGAAGCTGTCGTCTCATCTCCCACTGTCTTGAGTGATTTATAAGTCTTTCCGTCCGCGGAGACATAGATTCTATATTTCTCAGCATTCTCCGGCTGATCCCAGCTGAATATGACCGTCGTTCCCTTGCGTTTTGCAGTCAGTACCGGGGCAGCAGGTGCTGCAAAATCTTTTGACGTTTTTACAGTGACTTCATTGCTGTTGCTGCTATAAAGAATTCCACTTGTGCCAGTCTTGTATGCTCGCACAATCAGGGTAAGATCCTTATCATATCCTAAGCGGTAACGGCAGGATGTTTCATTTCCGTAAACAGTCTGCATCCGGGCATATCCGTTGTTGTATTTTTTATAGATCAGATAACCATCCACATTCGGCACCTGATTCCAGGAAATGTTGACATATTCCCCATCCGGATTTGCCTGCACCTGAATATCCGCGGTAAAATCCTGCTTCCCATCCGGATCAGACGGAACCAAAGTCACTGTCGGAATCGGGGTAGGTGTTGCTGTCGGCTTCGGAGCTTCTGTCGGAGTCGGTGTTGGACTCTCAGACGGGGTTGGGGTAGCTGATGGTTTCGGTGTTTCCGTTGGAGTTACCGATGGTTTCGGAGCTTCCGTCGGTGTCGCAGTTGGTATTGGTGTACTGGTCGGTACCGGAGTCGGTGTCGCTGTCTCCGTATTTCCAGTTACCTTTACTGTCTTTTCATAGTATCTGTCGCTTCCATTTACATAGAATTTCAGGCTGGCAGTTCCGGCTTTTAATGCTGTTACATTTCCATTGCTGTCCACTGATACAACGGATGGATTCGAAGATTCCCAGACTCCGTCACGGCTTGAAATATTGTAAGTACCGATATCGTATGGAGGGCAATAAACATAATTTTTTAATTTGGGAATCAAGGTATTAAAAGAACCAACCTCACAGCTCAACGGACTATCTGTTTTAAAATCCAGATATCTGTTCGCAATTTCCATTTCAAAATCTTTACTATAATCCGAATAGGAACCTGTAAACGGGGTATAAGAATATGTCTTATTACTATAGAAAAAAGTAGCTGCTCCACCATACCAGTTTGATCCTTCAGGTTTAAATACAGCAAATCCTAAAAGATCCTGATTTCCAGTCAACAAAGCATCCTTATGCGCCGGAGAATTCATCCAGCTGTTAAAAAACGTCTCCGCGGAATATTTGGTCTTTAATGAAATATTTTCTGTCATTATATTGGGATATTTTGAACGTACCTGCTTGTCATTTGGTAAAATATGATTATAAACAATCGAAGCCTGTGCCGCCCTGTCAATCGCACATCGCATCATTTCATTGTCAAGCTTCATTGGTTCCACACCTTTTTTCGCTCTTTCCGCATTGACCAGCTCCAAAAACTTTTCTGCTTCTGAAAGATAAACCGTTCCAGATACATGCACATTATAAGTGCTCTGAGAAGTTGCTGCTGCCACATTCTCCCCATCCTCCACGGCAAAATCATCAGAAAAACCAATCTCCGCGGACTGGGTATCTGCTCCAGATGTTTCATAACCATCCGTAAAACCCTGCTCTTCTTCTGCACTTTCGTCAACTTCATCAGTATTGGCAGCATCACCAATCTCATCGCTCCCGCCAATCTCCGCGGAAGCTCCATCTGTAAACTCATAACTTGCTGATACAGAGGAAACGGATGCAAAAGCCATAGATGCTGCAAGTAAAATAGCTAAATATCTTTTCTTCATATAAAGATCTCCTTTTCTATTTTTTTCTGTTGTTTTTTAGAAAGAAATGCGGGAGGTGGGAATCTCCGCGGAATATTAATGCTGCCGAAAATTTGAATTCGAATTCACTTTTTTTCAGTTCTCACCGTTTTTTTTATTACAATAATTATAACATATCAAAAACACGGTTGAAAATAATTTTCTTTCTATGTTTGCATCATATCAAAAAGGGGGAAGAAAAAAATCAGGTACGAAAAAAAGGGATTAAAAACGAAAGAAATGGGAGAAAAAAAGAGACATATTAGAGTTAATAAATTACGGTTTCAGACGGGCAATCTTCTGCTAATTTTGGATTCCAGGTTTCTGCTTACGGTTCTTAACACCAAAGGAATCCGGGCGGCAATGGTATTCTCCGCGGAATTATCTGTTTTACTTCCTATATAAATAGAGTGCGGATACATCCTGTTTGCAGATTTATTATCCGCGGATTGCAGACCTCCGATATGTTTCATAGTATCCAGACTGTAAGGAAAAAATGATCGGCTGAATCCTCCGCGGCAGTATCGGTTTTTGATCCTTCCTGGCAACCGGTGGATTACACTGGGAAATCTCCGCGGACAAACAGAAATTTTCAGAGTGCCGACGGGATGGTGACGGAAATCTCCGCGGATGTTCTATAAAAAATCAGCACAAACAAAAAAAGAAATAAGAAAAGACCTTGACTATGGAACTTTTTCAGAAGAACCGGAAGATTACGCAACGAAAAAAAGAGTACCAATTCTGATACTCTTCTTCTCAAAAAAGTGAATTCGAATTCACTTTTTTAGTCTTATCCTGATACCGTCAGATATCCAAGTGCGTTCCTGACTTAATAAGTCGAGATTAAAAGAGGGGAGCGAAAACCAGCTTCTTCTTTTTCATATCACCATATTTTTGAAAAGACCCATTAACTCAGATTCCTCTTCATCATTTAAGTTACCAGTTTCTTCCAGCTCATCTTTTGAAGATTCCTGTAAGGAAGCATCTTCCTGGATTTCCGGATCCAGACTCTCATTTGGAGATTCCTTTAAAGGATCTCGTTTCCCTGGAATTCCCAAAAGAGTCTTTTGTTTCAGGGACATTTGAATCCTCCGGTTTCTCAGGAGGCAGATCTTTTATGACAACTCCTCCAACTTCTATCGGCGATTCTGCCACACGTTTCTGCTCGGAAGTCTTTTCTCTTACATATCTGCTGACCGGAGCCGGGACAACTTCGCGTTCCCCAAAGATCCCCTTTTCCCGTTCTGAAAAATATCCCAGGTTTTCCTGTGCTGTATAACATCCCGGAAGAACGAAACACAGATATACCCTGAGCAGCTGCTTGATAAAATTGTTCCGGTATCCCTTGTCTATCTTATTTAATAGATCAATGGCATCTTTATCCTTTTTCTCATCCAGGATGATATTGAACATATATACCGGTTTGGCAATCTTTTCACATTTCTTATCGACCGTCTCCAGTCTGACATAACGTTTACGGGCAAATGCATTCAATGTGAACTTTACTGCTTTTGGGATGGATATCCTGCCTTCCCTGTAAAGAGACACCAAATCGAGGTCGTGGTAGTGATACAATCGAATTCGTATCTTCAAATCAACCACCTGCCTTAGAATTCATGTGGCAGAACATGAAATACCCGCGGACATTTGCATATAGTAACGGCAGCTTGTCATTCCGGTTACCCGGGATAACCGTCAGGGATTTCATTCCTTTGAAATGTTCCTTAAACTTATCCATCCATAAAGAACAGGTGCCTCCTGTAGGGATCAGGATATCATAGTCCCTCATATAGTTAGTCATGTTCTTCAGGGAAGCCACTGCCTCCTGGAATACTATCTCGCTCGCCCTTTCAACCAAAGGAGCGATCGGTACGGACTCCGACTGCATGGTCTCTTCATCCAGAACGTCAACATATCCTTTCTCAAGGAACTTCTGCATTGCAGGAACCCGGATATCCTCTCCGTATAAATCCCTTAATAAAGCAGATGTCTCTGACAGGATACGCCGCATGCCAATATTGGACAGGGATTCCTTCAGCACCAATTTACGGTTGATCAGTCCATACGGATCAAAGGTGCCAAAACCCACGTCTGCAATCAGGATATTTTTCAAAAAGAATTCTTTTGTATCTGGAAGAAAATGCCCGGTCTCATCGATCACTACGGAATAAAGGCTGCCAGCAGGCTGAGGCATAACAGCTACATTTTCAGGTTTCACCTGGATATCGTACTTTTTCCAGTTTCCTGTCCCAATCTTTAATTCAAATACATAATGTTCAGAAAATGCTTTTATGATCGACTTTTTGTCTTTTGTGATATAAGCGGTCGGAAGCCCCGTCTGAACGACGATCTCCTGCTCATCACTTTTTTTTCCATAAAGATTCTCACTAATTCCAAGTGCCATGCCGGTAGCAATCACAATCTTGAATTTCTTATTTGCATAACGGTTTCTTGCATAGAGTTCCGTTTCCGTTTCATTTGTATCATCCGAACCGATCTGGTTCTGCGCAGATGCCCCTACAAGATATGTCCCGCTCTCGTCGCGGTACAGAATATCCTTTTCATTTACAACCTGAAGTTCAGAATCAAGCTTGTGGGCAAAAGACGGAAAACAGAAATACTTGTTCGGAGCAAATCCCTTCAAACTGGAAAACCCTGCATCAATACCAAGGATCCATTTTTTAGGAAGTGCCATGTTCCGTTTGGCAATGATCTCCTGCTGTGTCCTTATTGTCTTTGTATCAATCAAAATCAAACTCTCCTCTCTTTAAATTTTCCCAAATAATATGAGAAAAACCGGTTTTCAAAAAATGAAAAACCGGTTTTCTGATTACTTGGAGCCACCCTCGTTTCTTAAGTAGGCATCATCGGAAAGAAGATTTTTCTCTTCGCCCTTTTTCGGAACTTCTGTATATCCAAGGTAAAACTTATCACTGGACTTTCTGTAACAGACTGGTAACGTCGAGCCATCAGAAAGACGGAAATACAAACAGGTATCATCCTCATTTAATTCTACCGTCTGATCTTTAAGGTATGTAGCAGAATCAATCCCCTGTACCCCTGACTTTTTTATCAGTGTAAGGATTTCATCCTGCAGCTTCTCTTCTTCTGGTGAAGACATCACTTCATCCATACCTTCATCCTCAAAAACAATCTCTTTCACGTCTTCTTCTTGCTCTGGTTCTTCCGTTTCAGAGGGAACCGGAGTTGCTGTTACTTCGATTGTTTCTTTTTCCGGTAACGGATCTGTTTTTTTCTGACTGAAATGATGAACTGTCAGAAAGACTACCCCACATCCAATTAGAATCATCCAAAATATCCTTTTTTTAAACATTTAAACCCCCTTTCTCTGTCTTATCCCGACAGGAAATCAATCCGCAGCACTATTTGGTCGAAGGCCCAGTGCTTTCAAAAATAAAATAAGCATCACTTGTTATATCGACTTCTGAGGCCATGTCAAAAGACCGGTTGATATAATTCTTTGCCTCACTGTCATTCGGATCATTTACAAGGACTTTATTTCCGTTTTCAACACCCCTGAGCACAATAAAATGTCCACCTCTTGTAAAGAGCCCGGCACTCTGCGAACTGATAACAGGATGTCCCTCTGATAAAGCTTTCAATACCTCATTAGCATCATACGACTCCCTGACAGCCCCACAGCCAAAGTGTTTCGCAGCTGCTTCGAAATAAGACCAGCTAGTTCCCGCACCCCAGACATAATAGGAGTTTCCACACCAGGCAACCGCATCTGCAGGAGTGATCGTCGTTCCTGTCAGGTAACTGGCAACCATTGCAAAACTTGTAGGGCCACAGCCACATGCGGCTATATTGCTGCTGCCATATGGCACATTTGCATAATCTGTCTGCAAATAATGCGGAATCTTCATTCCGTTCGCAGGATACGTTCCGATTCCTCCAGAAGACCCAAGGACATGGTAAAACTGTAAAACTTTCGGTGGATATTTCTGGTCTTTAAAATCCCATTTACCTTTCTGCTGTATCTCATTCGCATCTGTCCTCTCTTTGTTCCCAGACTTAGTTTTTGCATACTCTAAAGCCTTATCCTCTGAATACTCCCCTTTACAGTAATCAACAAAGCCATCCGATTCAAACTCAAAAGCCTGTAGGATAACCCTCAGCCCGTCTACATCAGAGGGAGCCGGAGGGATTGCGGATTTATCAATTTTTGTCGTTGCCGTGATGCAGGCAGAAAACAATTCCGCCGCCAGCTCAATGGAATCAGCCCTGCTCAGGGTTTTATCCGGGTTCGGATTCAGGGATGTCCCTGACATATCAAAGATATCATCCTTTTTCCCATCGTAATGCCTCTGTTCTGCAAGAGCCTTGAACAGTTCAACATAGGCTTCAAATCCATATTCTTTGGCTGCTGCCTCCAGTTCCTCTTCATACTTTTTGATCTCATCGGACAGTTTTGCCTCGATCTTTGTATCTGCCCTTAAGCTTACATCCAGCCCGGAAAATTTCGTCCAGTCTGATACCTTGTATTCAAGAAGAGCCATCTCCTTGTTATTACGGCACCACCAGACCTTATTGCCATCTGTGGCATACGGGTCAGAATTCCCCGATCCGCCCAGCGCAACCTGCTTTCCGATAAAAGACAGTATATTCTTGGATACGGCATTTGTATAATGGGTTCCGTCAACTGTCTGATAACCGGATTTATTAAGCTCTCCATACAGGTCGATATACCCGACATCCGAGCTGAGTCCGTTCTTTAACGCACGGTTAAAAGATTCGATCTCGCTATTCGAAGTGTAGGGGTCATTCTGTACCGGACCTACAGATGCAAAATAGACAACTGCACCTTTTTTCTTCCATTCCGTAGCTTTCTGATTGATTGCTGAAATATAGCTGTTCTGGTGGTACAGGTCGTTCACACCCATTAAGATTACAAATGCGGTACCGGAGGAGGCATAAGACTCTGCCTGTGGGAAAGCGGTACTCATCATCCAGTCATATCCCATACTTGACAGACAGATAAAAGTATTCTTCGAATCGGAATTGACGTCCCTGAGTCCTTCCGTACGGGAATCCCCGATATAGACCACCCGGTTTATGGACGCCTTTTTCTCATCATCCTTATCCTTATCCCCGTCGTCCGTATCACTGTTATCCTCAATAAGGTCGTCATCCGTCTGGGATAAAACTTTCGTGAGCAGGGAATATTCTTCATCCCCGACTCTGGAAAGCAGGTTGTTCATAAGGTCTGTAAGTGAATCCGTCATGTTCGTAGACAGGGAATCCTTTTCTCCCAGAACATTGGAGTCATCCTTCTCATTCTTATCAGATTTCCCCGGTTCCGGGGTAGGGGTAAGCTTATCAAGGATGCTTTCATTTTTGTTTCCTCCAAGGATGCTGCTTGCCGCTACCTTTGAAACAGGAACCAGTTTCATTACTGAGGTGACAGATAAAGCCAGAACAGTAAATAAGATCAAAACATGTTTTTTCTTCATTCCGCACCTCCTATTTAACTAAAAATACTTCGGCATAGTTTACGCCTAATCTATCGCATTCCGCATGGGAATTTGCATCATTTCCCATATAGATATCAATATGGTTTCCTTTGATCGCACCCCCACAGTCTTCTGCTGTGTATACGATACCGTTTATCAGTACCTTGCTGCCATACGGGATCACAGACGGATCAACTGCTATTGAGTGGTTTTTTTGTAACGGATTACCCAGTGAACCAACCGGTCTTCCCTGTGCATCGTTGTAACCCTCATTACACTCATAACATCCGCAGTAATATGTAAGCATAAAGTTTCCAAGGGATACCGTTTTCTGTCCGGGCTGAAGTGTTTCCCCGGTGCCTCCGCCTGCACTCTGTGACCTGCCATGATAGCTTGCATAAACATTCTGGGCATACTGGACTCTTTCTGCCATATGAGCCAAAGGTTCTTTTGCACAGCGTTCAAAATTTGCACAGAAAACATAAGTAGCATATTCCACATCTGTCATCTTTTTAAATTCTTCCAGCGACTTCCTGGTATTTTCCGAATAGCCATAATCATGTCCGACATACATCCAGTCTCCGCCCTGAAGTTCCTGCAGCATGAAGTTGAACTGCACTGTAATATCATTGTTCGGCCATCCAACCCCCTGCTGGTTGCAGAACTGAAGGAATGCAGTTTTTCGGCCAAATGACCACTGACACATACCAACACCTTCTCCATTATCCTCCACTGCATTAAGGGCAATATCGTTAGGACCGCCTCCGGATTCCCACATAAGATTTCCGATGGCACCGGCAGCCGCCTCTTCTGAGTACCCGGCATTGATAAGTCCAAACCATACTTTTTCAATGTTATTGCTTCCTACAAGGGTACTGGATAACGGATCTAACGCACAGGTCTGTTTTAATGCACAGCTGAAGAGTTTGTCGAAATAATACGTGGTGACCGTAACATCCAGATGACGGTGTCCCGGACAGTAATACTCATCCTCTCCGTCAGCATTTTTACGGCTGGTGCATCCTCCGCAGTATGTAACAGTAACGTTTTTCTCCACATCATGGGAACCATTAAAAATTCCCACAAGATAGGATCTGATCAGGTTCTGATATGTACCGTCATATTCCGATTTGTCGATATCGTAAAGATCCATGAACTCATAAAGCTTTTCACGGTCTGCATACCGGATCTCATCAGTCAGTGGACTGGGGACATATTCTTCCAGATTAAAGTCAAATAACACTGACATCAGGCAGAGACACTCTTTGATATTATTATCCCCGTTTACCATACCAGCTTCATTTTCCCAGTCTTTATAGACCGTTTCGTTTTTTTCATCCCTGTAATTGATCGTAACAGTCTCATAGGAAGAATCAGAGCTGAGTTTTTCAAGATAATTCTTGAACTGATTATGACAGGTATCTAAAGCATCCACATACTGCTGTCCTACTAACATCACAGTGTCCGAATCATCGCTTTCCTCCATCTCCCCGCCATTAAACGAGAATATAGCAAGGATGATACCAATAATCACTGCCGCCACCACGAGTATGATGAGCAGAGGGAATCCTATAGACAGTAATGTGGAAACAATGGAAATAAGAAAGTTGACCACATACATCGCCGCTTTGGTGACGACCACCATTACCTTTGCAACTACCTTTGAAGATACCTTTACTAGATTCGCAGCTGCCTTTGAGGACATCTTTGCAGCCCTGGCAGAGCCCTTAGCAACGATCTTGGCCCCGGCTCTGTCCACGGAACCGATAACTTTTCTGGTAAGTCTCGTACCTCCCCTTATCGCACTCTTCATCTGGTGCTTGTAAGTCTGTTTGATCACCGGGGTAACCACTTTACCGGATGCCCTTGCCATCATGGTTCCGGTTTTAGTCATCTGATGAGCCTGTCTGAGAGAACGCCCCACAACCTTCCCTGCAGCCTTTACGGGCTTGATCGCAGTCCGGGCTACTTTCAGGCTCCTTCTTGCCATAGTATAGGTAAACATCATTCCCTCGATGGTACTGTTTTCCGTTTGGCGCATCATCTGCTTCAATTTCCGCCGAAAGTCTCGCACCAGCCGTGCCCCGCCTCTTTTCAGGGAATGCGCAGC
>NZ_JBWJVP010000175.1:0-8746 GCF_056339915.1 Blautia sp. ZXY-1-B12
AAAACATACTACTTTCGTATGTTTTTATGTTATCTTATTGTTGCCAACCAGTACATCCATTTATTGTTTCCGGATTTATTTTTGCGTGCTAATTGTTTGTATTTATCAAATAATAACTTTTTTCTGCCTTCATGTCAAAAACATTGATTGAATTACTTAGCGTTCAATTTAAATTTTTTCTACAGCAATTTTTTGTCAATAATCTGGTAGTTTGCCCGATGTATATACAAGGCTTTTCCGTCAACCATAAGTTTCGTCATTTGGGGAAGGTCTTCCGGAACTTCCCAGTACACGTCATCTCCCGAAAAAGCCGCTATAGGCTGTCCCAACCGGGATTTGATCACTACTATACGTGATTTTCCAAAGTCATTAGTTTTACAGACAATCTGTAATAATGCGATTCAATTCCGGAAGCTCTTTTTTGAGAGCGATCAGTTTCCCATCTTTTAGAAAACAATGTCTGGAATAAGCGGTTGTGCAGATTTCATTTCTGCTCGCATTAAAAAATTCATAATTAAATTCCAGAGAAATTCCATTATACTGCTTAATGCCAACGCGAATCCGGATTTCATCATCGAAGAAAACCTGCTTTCTATATGCAACTGAAATTTCCACAACAGGGGAGATCACTCCCAACTCTTCTACTTTCTTATAGCTGAAACCCATCCGGCTCATATATCCAATCCTGGCCTCTTCCATCCATTTTACATAATTAGAGTGATGGATAATGCCCATCTGGTCTGTTTCATGATATTGCGCTTTTCTGTAATAAGTGTATGTTTTTTCTGATTCTTCCTTCATATACCATATATCCTTTTTTATATATTTATAAAATGAAAATAACTATACCACTCGCTTGTCTGCGAAACGATGTACTAGAGCGTGCAGATTGCGGGAATGATTTTTCAGACACGCTCTAGCTGAAACCGGTTAATTATGACGGTCTCTTCACATAATTCAGAGGATTCTGATTTACCCCATTAACCATAACCCCAAAATGAAGATGAGGACCGGTGCTGTTCCCGGTGCTTCCTACATATCCGATAATATCACCTTTTTTGACCTTATCTCCTACACTCAGATTTGGGTTAAATTTAGACTGGTGCATATATTCTGTGATAAGTCCCTTTCCATCATGATTGATCTTGGTATAATATCCGGCACCGCCTGACGCTGCCGGTGAAAGCATGGCAACAATGGTTCCTGATGCTGCCGCATAAATCGGTGTTCCTGTAGGAGCAGGAATGTCAATTCCTTTATGATTGGTAGAACCGACTCCTCCCGGAGATTCCCTGTTTCCAAAATAACTGCTGATATAGGAATAACCTGAGCTTAAAGGCCACCGAAAAGAAACTCCGTTCTGATAGTCAGGAATAAGAGAACCATCTTCTCCAACATAATGATTATCATCAATCCACTGATTTGTAACCAGAGCACCTGTGGAGGAACTTAGGTAATACTTCTCTCCATCTACAGTAACCCACCCACTTTCACGTTCACATGTAGAAGGATTCATATAATATTTCTTTCCGTCTACTGTCAGCCATCCAGAGGCCAGCACCCCATCTGATTTCGCATAATAATGAGCACTTTTTTTCGTGATCCACTTACTGCTGGCAAGTTTTCCGTCAGACTCAAAATAATATCTTTTCCCAGATGACGATTTCAGGATAATATCATCGTAACGGATTCCATTAGTTTTCTTAAAATAATACTTGTGTCCGTTGATCGTCTGCCATCCCGTAACCAGTTTACAATCTGATTTCCTGAAATACCGATAATAGGAATCCGGTTTATAGAAGCCTTTGACAAGTTTACCATTTGAAGCTGCATAATAATAAGAACCGTCTGTTTCTTTATACCATCCGCTTCTGACCAGCTGACCGGTATTTCTGTTAAAGGAATACCAGCTTCCCTTTACTTTCAGACGACCTTTTGCCATAGTGCCATTGGCCTGAAGATAATAGGTGGAATTCCCGCTTTTGCGAAAACAGTTTTTATACATTTTTCCTTTTTCATTAAAGCAGTAATATACATTATTTACTTTATGGAAACCGGATCGTATCACCCCGTCATTCCAGAAATAGTATTTATTCCCTGCAGCTGTAGTTACCCATCCGGTATGCATATATCCTTTTTTTTCATCAAAGAAATACGTTTTTCCATTTACTGTCTGCCAGGTAGTAAGCATTTTACCTTTTTCATTAAAACAGTACTTTTTCCCACTGATGGTCAGAATTCCGGCTTTGGCTGCACCGGTCTTTCCGAAATAGTACTGATTTCCTGCAGCACTTTTGTACCAGCCGGTAGCTTTTTTTCCATTCTTATCGTAATAGTACCAGCTTCCGTTTTTTTTCACAAATCCTGTCTGCTTTTTGGAAGTTGCTGCAGCCTGAACCGGTACAGAGAAACCGGAAAAGATTCCACCCTGCAGAGCCAGTGCCAGAACCAAAAGAAAAGCTGTCAAATATAACTTTTTTTTCTTCATAGTAACTCCTGTGTGTGTTTTTTTTTGTAACTGTGAAGGTTTACTTATTTTTCTCTCGTTTATTCTTTAATTCAACATATCTGTTCTTCAGGAAAATCCCTGCTTTTTTGATATATCCCCATATTATGTTTAAAATCCGCAAGAGATATTTCCATATGGTTATGACCAGTCCGGAAAGCGGATTCCATATTTTCATAAAGAAATTATTTTTTCTCGCTTCCAGTTCTTCCGGTGAAACCTTGTGTTTTTCTTCCTTGCAAAGAGGAAGTACTTCACCTGTCTGTTCATCCAGACAGTCAATATTTATATATGTCTCCTCTTCTGCCGGCATTTTTTTGTCATTAAGAGAATGATTGATCAGTCTCCAGATCAGAGCATAAAGTACGGCAAATACAGGAACTCCTGCAATCATTCCCGGAACCCCAAAGAGACCGCCCCCGATCATGATGGCAACAATAACCATAAAACTGGAAAGTCCGGTAGATTCTCCGAGAATTTTCGGACCAAGGATATTTCCATCAAACTGCTGAAGAAGCAGGATAAAAATTGCAAAATACAGACCTTTTATGGGATCTACTACTAAAATAAGCAAAATACATGGAATGGCTCCGATGTAAGGACCAAAAAACGGAATGACATTTGTCACACCGATAATTACACTGATAAGAATTGGATACGGCAAATCCAAAAGCAACATTCCAAAATAACACAAAACTCCAATAATAGCAGAATCCAGAAGTTTTCCGTATATGAAACCGCCAAAAGTCTTGTCTGTAAAACGCATAACGCGTATAAGCATATTTGCCCATTTATGAGGCAATATGGCATATACCATCATTTTGCTTTTGGCAACAAATTTCTCTTTGTCTGCAAGTACATACAAAGCTACAATGGCACCGATCAGAAAATTCTTCATAAAGATCAGGATATCAAAAATACCTGCAGAAACATTTTTGAGCATATCCTGCATCTGCGGAAGAATATCGGTAGTAAGATACTCCTGTGCTTTTACAGAATACTGGTTGATCATATCGAGCATTTCAGGATTCAGTTTCCATCCATGCTCAACAAATGAATTGAGCCACTTTTCAATAACTTTTACATAGTACGGAAAACTGTAAATAATACTCATGATACTTCGGATCAACTGAGGAAGCACCATCATCAGTAATGCGTAAATGATAATCCAGAACAGGAACATGGAAAAAAGGACACATCCCCATCGAATAGCCCGTTTTCCTTTTTTCTGTAACTTAATATTATGCTTTTCCAGCTGCGGATAGATCAGCTTCTGCTCAAAGAGATTGATCAGCGGACTGAGAATATAAGCAAGGATTACACCATAGATAATAGGCGCCATAATTCCCAGAAAAGTTTTGATTCCCACGATCAGGGTTTTCATGTGAAATATGCCATAATAAAACAGCATACTGGCGGCAATTACCAGAAAAGCGGTTACACCCCAGTGTAAATATCGGTTGTCCCAACGAAATTTCATAATGTCCTCCTTTTTAACATGGTATGATTATAGCATATATTTTAACAAATGTCATGAAAATTTAATATATATTAAAAAAAATTATAGCAGTCTTGTTACTGTTCATACACCACTATCCCGAGGCATACAAGCCAAAATTCCATTGCCGCAGGCAATCTGGAATGAATTGAAAAGACTGTTATAAATTCATCCAAAAACAGATACTTTACCAAGGATGTGGTAAAGTATCTGTAAAAATATAATCCTATTTATTTTTTATTGAATCAAAAATCTCAATTGCCTGAATGATTGCTTTTGCTGCACCATCAATTCCAAGTTTGCTGCTGTCTACGCAGAGATTGTAGCTTGAAGCAGCACCCCATTTCTTATTGGTGTAGTAATTATAGTAACTGGAACGGCTCTTGTCTGTCTTATTGATCATGTCTTTTGCTTCTTTTGCAGTTTTATTATGTTTCTGTGAAAGACGGTTAATCCTCCAGTCTGTATCTGCATGTACAAATACACTGAAACAGTCTTTATACTCTGACAACGCATAATCTGCACATCTTCCGACCATAACGCATGGACCTTCGGAGGCCAGTTTCTTGATTGCATCAAACTGTGCAAGAAATACTTTGTGGTTCATAGGCATATCTGTAAATCCTGAAGAAGAATAACCAAATGAGTAGGTATCCATGACCAGAGAATATAAAAAGCTGTTAGTTGGTCTTTCATCATGATTCTCAAAAAGTTCTTTGCAGATACCGCTTTCATTTGCTGCGTGTTCGAGAAGTTCTTTATCATAACATTTAATACCAAAATATTTGGCAACTTCCTGACCTATCTGTCTTCCTCCACTGCCGTACTCACGACCAATTGTAATAATTGAACTCGTACTATTCATAGTCTGCACTCCCTTCTGTTACATATTCGATAGACATATTATACAGTATTTCCAAAAAAATGCAAACTACTTTCGTAATTTTTCTAATAATTTAACGAAATATTCAGGTAAAGGAGCTGTAAACTCCATATATTCGCCCGTTGATGGATGAACAAAGCCAAGAATCATTGCATGAAGCGTCTGTCCCTGCAGATGATAAGGATTCTTACCGGAACCGTACACTTCATCACCCAGAAGTGGATGACCGATACTTGTCATATGCACACGAATCTGATGCGTTCTGCCTGTTTCCAGACGGCATTCCACATAAGTGGCATTTTTGAAACGTTCCAAAACTTTATAATGTGTGACAGCATCCTTGCCGTTTTTATAGTTGACAGCCATCTTTTTGCGGTCAATCGGATGGCGCCCGA
The DNA here is from genome assembly GCF_056339915.1 of Blautia sp. ZXY-1-B12. Lineage (NCBI taxonomy): Bacteria > Bacillati > Bacillota > Clostridia > Lachnospirales > Lachnospiraceae > Blautia > Blautia sp. ZXY-1-B12. Next base: position 5,283 of record NZ_JBWJVP010000175.1, read on the forward strand.
TGGGACCTTCGATCGTCCCTTCGTCTTCTTTCAGTACTCCTGCTACGATTGCCCGGTATCTACGCCTGATAGAATGCTCTTTTAACTGTTCTGCCAGGTTGCGGTGTGCATTATCATTCTTGCATACAAGAAGTGCACCTGTGGTATCCTTATCGATTCTGTGGACAATACCAGGACGCAGAACACCATTGATCCCCGACAGATTGTCCTTACAGTGAAACATAATAGCATTTACCAATGTTCCGGAAGTATGTCCGGCACTGGGATGAACCACCATCCCCTTTGGTTTATTTACAATAAGTACATCATCATCTTCATAAAGAATATCCAGAGGGATATCTTCCGGAAGTATATCCGGCTCTTTTATGTCAGGAACTGCTACGGAGATTTCATCTCCTTCCTGAACTTTGTAGTTGGCTTTTACAGCAGAACCATTGACGGTTATTTTCTGCTCTTTAAGCAGCTTTTGAATATAAGAACGTGACAATTCTTCGTTCATTTCAGAAAGATAGCGGTCAATCCGGATACCGGACTGACCGTCAGAAACCTGATAATTAAGAATTTCCATAATACTAATCCTTTTTTATTCTTAAGAAGTCATAATCTTCATCATTTTTGTATCTGAAACACACCAGCATAACAAGTAATATGCCACTGCATACCACATACATATCAGCTATATTAAATACCGGAAAATCAATCAGTGAAAAATAGATAAAATCCACAACATAGCCTCTGCATACTCTGTCAATAAAATTTCCAAGAGCACCGGAAACCATTACCAGTGCAGTTACTGACAGCGGCAGATAATATCTGTTTTTCGGGATTCTGGCATATACATAGATAAATACACCAAAAAACAAAAGGCACAAAATCACAAACACCGGAATTTTACCTTCAAACAATCCAAAGGCCATTCCACGATTTTCGAGATACCGTAATTGAAGAACTCCTGGAATGAGAGAGATATCAGGCTGATCTTTCAGTTGTGCCAGAACAAGAGATTTACTTCCCTGATCCAGGATTGTCAGCAAAAGGATAATAATACAGCCTCTAATCCAGTGCATACATGAAGATACGGAGGAAACAGCTGTCATACCAGAATCTCCCGGATTGCCTGGAGCAGTTCCTCATCTGTGACAGTTTTGTCTATAAAACTTTTACCGATCCCGTCCATAAGGATAAATTTAATATGACCGGCTTCCATTTTTTTGTCTTTTTTTGTTGCTGCCAGGACATCCCCGGCATTCAGTGAATCAACAGAAAGAGGAAGATTATAAGAATGGCACCCTTTTCTGATCTCTTCGTATTCTTCTTCTGTTAATAATCCTCTCTGCATGGAAAGATAAGCGGCAGCGATCAGACCGACTCCAACACACTGTCCATGAAGCAGCTGAAAGTTTTTCATTTTTTCGACTGCATGTCCGACTGTGTGACCAAGATTTAAAAGTGCACGTTCTCCCTGCTCCTTCGGATCACGCTCTACCACACCTGCCTTGATCTCGCAGCATCTGCGGATCATTCTGGAAAGCATACTCAGATCCAATTTACTGATCTCAGACTGATTCTTACATACAAAACGGAAGAACTCTTCATCGCAGATCAGTCCTGTCTTAAGAATTTCACCCATTCCACAGGTGAATTCCCGATTCGGAAGAGACTGCAGGGTACTCATATTCATATATACAAGGCGGGGCTGATGGAAAGCTCCTACCATGTTTTTGTACTGAAGGAAGTCAACACCTGTTTTACCTCCTACGCTGCTGTCAACCTGTGCCAGAAGCGTAGTAGGAACCTGGATAAAATCAATCCCTCTCAGGTAAGTGGAAGCTCCGAAACCAGTCAGATCACCTACAACACCGCCGCCCAGCGCAACCAGCAGACCTTTTCTGTCCATTTCATTCTCAATCAAAGTTTTATATAATTCCTGTACTGTATTCAGGTTTTTGTTCTTTTCACCAGCTTCAAATACAAAAGAGAATATTTCAGAGGAAATTTCCTGAAGAGCTGATTTAACTGCCTCATAATAAAGAGGTGCAACATGACTGTCTGTCACAATACAGATTTTCCGGTTTTCAAGTCCTTCTTCTCTGATCGCACCGGCAAGATCCTGAAAGTCATTTTTAAAATAAATAGGATAATGGAAATCTCCTTCCCGTTTTACAAGTAATTTCTGTTCTGCCATTTTCCTGTTCTCCTTTTATTACAAAATTTATACATAGCGCATAATACGCACACTGCAGCGTCCTTTTTTTGTCTGGTGAGAAATACCGTCAAAAATGAACCGTCCTTTCCCACGTACAGATATAATGTCACCATCTTTCGGCTCATATCCGTTGCTGGTGATCAGTTTTCCGTTGACAAAAACCTGCCCGCCTTCAATATAAGATACCATACTGCTTCTGGATGTCTTAAAAGCAAGCGAGATCAATGAATCCAGACGTACCGAAGCGCAGGTACCGCTGACAGATTCAAGGACAGGGCGTGGAAATTCATCAGAATCCTCCACTTTTGTGATCAGAATATTGGTATGACGGACCCGGCACAGATTTTCAAGAAAGAATTCCGTCATTTTGTTCTGGCAGAAAAACCAGGCAGCTTTTTTCTGAACAACAATATCACCGATCACACTTCTGTCTACTCCAAGATTGAGAAGTGCACCAAGATAATCACGATGAGAAAGCTCTTCAGAGAATTTAAGAGCCTTTGGTTCAATCCTCAGACAGTCGATGGGATATTCCCATGTAAAAGCAAGAGCATCAGGATGAAATGCAACCATCTGACGCTCCGCATTCTCATAGCCTCCGGACGTCTCCATAACAATCTGGGGAAACTGATGTTTCAGGCTACTGACTATATTCTGTTCATTTAAATTAAGAAAATCCGAAAATGTAACGATATCTCTCTGCCAGGAGAGATTTGCCAATTCCCGGATTCTCTTAAGAAAAAATTCGTCTTTTTCCATCCTGGATCAATATCCTGCTCTTACAGACGGAGCAGAGCCTCCCAGAATATTCTGAAGGTCACCGGTAATATCTACATTGTACGGTCCAAGTACAAAGATATAGCTGGATACTTTCTGAAGGCTGCCGCCTAAAGAATAGCATGCACCGGACGTGAAATCGATGATCCTCTGTGCCAGTTCCACATCAATTCCCTCCAGATTCAAAATAACAGTAGAATTATCTACTAAAGTGTCAGCAATCTCACGCGTATCTTCCATAGAAGAAGGTTTGATCACACAGACTTCCATATTTGGGCCCTGATTTGATTTGCGGCTGCTTCTCATTGGAGTAATCTTGGAAGATGCTGCAGGACGTGTCTGGCGTTCGGCGCGTTCCTGTTTGACCGTAACCTTAGACGGAGCTGAAGCGGTCTGTTTTGGAGCAGATGCCTGTTTAGGAACTGTCTTTACTGTTTTCTCTTCTACATCATCGAAGTCATCATTATCGTCGGATTCTTTT
>NZ_JBWJVP010000176.1:0-16601 GCF_056339915.1 Blautia sp. ZXY-1-B12
AAGATTTATATTACAGTTACCTGTACCAGCTGCGGTGCAAAGAATCAGGTAATAAAAGGACGTCTGAGCAATTGTGAATATTGCGGACAGCGTCTTAACTCATGATACAAGTACTGAGAGAGGATTATCAGAAGTGTTCATAAAAAAGGAGAATAAAAGAAACAGATGTGCTCAATCAAAAATAGCGGCAGTGTTGCCGCTATTTTTATGAGCTGTAATCTAGGAATACTTCAGTATTTTACCATTTTTTATATTAAAAACTATTTTATGAGTTTTTTCTGATGAATCATCATTATTATTCATTTCATACAGGATGGTCATCTGATTACCGGAAATGTTTATTTTATATGGCCAGTAATTATTGGCTTTGGATGTGTTTGTTTTCCAGAGAATCTTTCCTTTTGTGGATATTTTGTAAACATAGTTATCGTAGTATCCGGTTACATATAGATTGTCATTTTTGTCAAATTTGCAAAGGTGTCCTGCAGGACTGACTTTTTTTGCAGTCCATAACTGTTTTCCGTCTTTTTTTCGAAGTACGACGATTTTTGAGCTTTCAAAAACATAAACCTTATCCTTGCGGACAATACATTTTGTCCTTGGAAGCTCTGTAGCAGTATATTTCTTTGTAACGTATTTCCAGACTACTGTTTTCTTTGCATCCAGTCCTCTTACAGTCATGGATTCTTTGGAATTGGAATAGGAAGTTTTGGATTTAACGGTTGTAGCTGCAGGTTTGGCAGCCTGAGTCGGGATTGATATGATCAGTATTGAGAATACAAACAACAGTGACGTCAACAGGATTTGTTGGATTTTCTTCTTCATGTAAACACGCTCCTTTCTGATAAATGAGTGGTTGGGGGATATTGCAAATATTTTCTTTAATTATATCATATCTTTTTGAAGCCTGCATTAGTATTTACTTGTATGGAGAGTAATTATTCCATCACCGAAGGCGATTTCTAAAGATTTGAGTTTGAGAGCGTAACTGTGTGAAGGTGCTGAATCGTCATAGTTGCTATAGAATGTGGTATATTGTATACAATTTACTGATTCCACATCCTTTACAGTACAAATATCTGCACTTCATAGAATTTTAGGATGAAATCATAGAAGAAATTTATAAAATTTGCTAATAAAACTGGATAAAATGTGCATTTTATGTTACATTTAATAAGGTATATGTATTGAACTTATTTATCTGGTTTTATTAGCCCTTTTTTGAGTGCAGAGATGGAGGGAACGGATAAGAACAGATATCATAAGGATAAAATTTTATCGTGAGGAAGGTGAGCAATTGGAAAACTATACTAAGTACAAACTGAAAAGCAGTGATGAACTTGCATCAGTGCTTGACGGTAAGGACAACCTGTTTGTGATTGCCTGCAACAAATGTTTCAAAGAATTTGAAACTGTTGACGAACCGGATTGTGACGAATTTCTGAAATTCGCTGCAGATCAGGGAAAGAATGTTACAGGCAGTGCAAAATTTGATTTCTTATGCAACAAGATGCACACAGAAAGAAAATTACAGGATCTGATTCCGGAAGGTACAGAGAATGTAGTAGTAATTTCCTGTGGCCTTGGTATTCAGACCGTTGCGGATCTGGCAGGTAAGCCGGTAGTTGCTGCAAGCAACACCCTTAACTACAGAGGTCATCATGGCATGGCACTTACCAAGAAGAGCTGTGACGCATGTGCGCAGTGTTATCTGAACATTACCGGAGGTGTCTGTCCGATCGTTGACTGTTCAAAGAGTCTTGTCAATGGACAGTGCGGTGGAGCAAAGAATGGAAAATGCGAAGTAGATCCGAATAAAGACTGTGCATGGGAGAAGATTTACCAGAGACTTGCAAAACAGGGACGTCTGGAAGAATTCTTAAACCAGCCTGTACAGGTTCGTGATTTCTCCAAAGTTAATTTCAAAGTGATCAACGACTATGTGAAGTCCATCAGAGAAGAAAGACTGGACGGATATTACGGCGGTGTTCATCCGTCAGAACGCAAGGAATTCAGTGAGCACATCGCTCTGAAGAAATTCCCGGATCCGAAGACAGTTGTAATCTCCATGTCACAGCATCTGGGCGCACCGGCTAATCCGATCGTTCAGGTTGGTGACACTGTAAAAGTTGGTCAGAAGATCGGTGAAGCTGCCGGATTTATCAGTGCTCCGGTACATTCCAGCGTAAGCGGAACCGTAGTTGCTGTTGAACCGCGTATGCATGGCACACGTGGAAGCGAAGTGATGGCTGTTGTTATTGAATCGGATGGAAAAAATACTCTGCACGAATCCGTACAGCCACATGGTGATCTTGACAATCTTACTCCGGATGAGATCATTGATATCATTCGTGAAGCCGGAATCGTTGGTATGGGCGGTGCAGGTTTCCCGACCTGTGTCAAACTTAAACCTGCAAAACCGGTAGATACCATCCTTCTCAACGGATGTGAATGTGAGCCTCTGTTAACAGCAGACCACAGAGTACTCCTTGAGTATGCAGATGACATTATTTTTGGCCTGAAAGCAGTCCTTAAGACAACAGGTGCCGAGAAGGGTATCATCGTTATCGAGGACAATAAGCCGGATGCCATTGAATTAATGCAGAAAAAAGTTGCTGACATCGGAAACATGGAAGTATTTGTTGCAAGAACCAAATACCCGCAGGGCGCTGAGAAAACTCTCATTAAGCGAGTTATGGGAAGAATTGTTCCAAGCGGCGGTCTTCCGGCAGATGTCGGCGTTGTAGTAGATAATATCAGTACAGTAAAAGCAATCTCCGATGCGATCCAGACAGGAATGCCTCTGGTTGAGCGTGTTGCTACAGTAACAGGCGAGAAGATCAAGAATCCTGGAAACTTCGTTATCAAGATCGGTACAAGCGTAAGAGAGCTGATCGATTACTGCGGCGGATTTACAGATGACGATGTTCTGGTTAAGATGGGCGGACCAATGATGGGATTCCCTCTGAACACACTGGATGTACCGATGATGAAAGGCTCCAATGGTATCATTGCCGTTGAACCGGATGAGACAAAAGAACAGCCGTGTATCAAGTGCGGACGCTGCGTAGATGTCTGTCCGATGGAGCTTTCACCTCTGTATTTCGTGAAATATGCGAAAGACGAGAACTGGCAGGGCATGAAAGACATGAACGTTATGGATTGTGTTGAGTGCAGATGCTGTCAGTATATCTGTTCTTCCAAGATTCCGATCATTAACAGTATCAAAGCCGGAAAAAATGCAGTAAGGGGGATGAAGTAATATGTTGATTACCCAGTTAAAAGCAAAAGAAGCGATTACATCACTGACAGCCGGAAAGAAAGTTTTCATTATCAACTGTCATGGATGTAAGGAAGTTCGTTTTCCGGAAAAAGAAGCTGCCCGACTTCAGAAGGAACTTGCAGCTGAAGGAAATGTGACAGGAATCATGACAACTGATTACATCTGTAATCCGGAAAATATGGAATTACGTCTTAAGAAACATATGAGCAAGATCCAGGAAGCAGATCTGGTTCTGGTATTCTCCTGCGGTGTTGGTGTACAGACCGTTTCAGAATATCTGGAAGATAAGATGGTCTGTGCAGCCTGCGATACATACCCGGTACCAGGTTTCCAGGGCGTGACACCGTTAGAGTACAAATGTGACCAGTGCGGTGAATGCTACCTGAACCTGACAGGCGGAATCTGCCCGATCACAGCATGTTCAAAGAGCCTTGTGAATGGCCAGTGCGGCGGTTCCAAGAACGGTAAATGTGAAGTGGACAGCGAAATGGAATGTGGATGGGAACGCATCTACAGACGTCTGAAAGAGATCGGACGCCTTGACGCGCTGAAATGTCCGACACAGATTCATAACTTTGCAACAGACGATGAATTAAAATAGATTATAATGATTGGAGCAATGTACAATGAAAATGAAAGAATTATTCGACCGTGGTGAATTTGTAGTTTCTGCAGAAGTAGGACCGCCAAAAGGAATCCACGTAGATGAACTGGTAGAAGAAGCAAAAACATACCTCAAGGATGTTCATGCAGTTAACGTAACTGATAACCAGTCTTCTGTTATGCGTCTTGGATCTCTTGCAATGTGTAAAGTTCTCAAGGATGCAGGCATGAATCCGATCTTCCAGCTGGCATGCCGTGACAGAAACCGTATCGCTCTGGAGTCTGATCTTCTCAGCGCTGCAATGCTGGGTATTGACAACATCCTCTGCCTTACAGGTGACCATACAAAGATGGGTGACCACCCACAGGCAAAACCTGTATTCGACCTTGACTCCGTATCCCTTCTTCACACAGTGAAGCTTCTGGAATCCGGTGTGGATCTTGGCGGAAACGAACTGGTTGGTGAGCCGCCAAAATTCTCCAAGGGTGCTGTTGTATCTCCATGCAGCGATTCCGTTGACGCACAGCTTGCAAAAATGGAAAGAAAAGTAGCTGCAGGTGCAGAATACTTCCAGACACAGGCAGTATTTGAGCCGGAGAAATTCATCAAATTTATGGAAAAAGCAAAACAGTTCGGAAAACCTGTACAGGTTGGTATCATCATTCCGAAGTCCGCTGGAATGGCTAAATTCATGAACAACAACGTTGCCGGCATTCATGTTCCGGACGAAATGCTCGAGGAACTGAAAGCAGACAAAGAAAAGACAAAAGCAGGTATCACAGGTGTTGAGATCGCTGCACGTATCATCAAAGAGTGCAAGCCATACTGTCAGGGTGTACATATCATGGCACTTGGTTGGGAATCCAAGATCCCGGATCTGCTGAAACTGGCTGAGATTTAAGAAAATAAAACTCTGAGCTGTAAACAGTAACATCATTACAGAACAGTACTGTAAATAATTAAAAAAGCTGTCTGGCTTCCGGAGGTATCTGCATCCGGAACAGACAGCTTTTTGTATTTAACCCTTGACCGCACCTGCGGAAACACCTTCTACAATGAATCTGGAAAGAAGAATGTAAACAATGATGACCGGGAAGATGGAAAAGGCGATCATTACATACACCTGTCCCATGTCGAATTTCAGAAAGTCTGCGCTTCGAAGCTGTGCGATCAGCACGGGAAGTGTTTTCTTTTATTTGATTCGGTTAAAATGCTGATATTTTGAGGAAAAAGTGAAAGAATAATAAAACAGGGCTGTCGTATGAACCAAAAGTTCATTGACGACAGCCCTGTTTTTAACAGAAATAACAGTTTCTGTACTTATCTGAAAGGGAAGATTATTTATTCTCTTCCTGTACTTCAATTTTGCGGATTGTTTTATTCTTGATTTCTTCTTTGATCGCTGCAAGGAAATCACCAAGGTCTTTCATTCCTTCATCACCGAGGTAACGGCTTCTTACGGAAACCTTGCCTTCTTCTTCCTCTTTGGCACCGACGATGAGCATATATGGAACTCTTGCAAGACGTGCTTCACGAATCTTGTAGCCCATTTTCTCGGAACGCTGGTCAACGGAGCAGCGGATTCCGTTTTCTTTTAACTGTGCTTCCACTTTGGCGGCATAGTTGTGGAATTTCTCAGAGATCGGAATTACACGAACCTGTTCTGGGCAGAGCCAAGTCGGGAACATACCTGCATATTTCTCAATCAGCCATGCCAGTGTTCTCTCATAGCATCCCATGGATGTACGGTGGATGATGTATGGACGCTGTTTCTCACCATTTTCATCGATGTAGTACATATCAAACTGTTCAGCAAGAAGAGCATCCCACTGGATCGTGATCATTGTATCTTCTTTTCCGTATACATTTTTGGCATTGATATCAACCTTAGGTCCGTAGAATGCAGCTTCTCCAACATCCTCTGTAAATGGAATGTTCAGTTCTTCAAGCATCTGACGGATATGAGCTTCTGTCTGATTCCACACTTCTGCATCACCGATGTATTTCTCTCTGTTGTTAGGATCCCATTTGGAAAGGTGATAGGTTACGTCCTCCTCTACACCAAGAACCTGCAGACAGTACTGTGCAAGTGCGATACAGTCTTTAAATTCTTTTACCATCTGGTCAGGTCTTACGATCAGATGACCTTCGGAGATCGTGAACTGACGCACACGTGTCAGACCATGCATTTCCCCGGAATCCTCATTACGGAACAGAGTGGATGTTTCACCGTAACGAAGAGGCAGATCACGATAGCTGTGCTGTTCTGCTTTGTATACATAGTACTGGAATGGGCATGTCATAGGACGAAGCGCAAATACTTCTTTGTCTGTTTCTTCGTCGCCGAGAACGAACATGCCCTCTTTGTAATGATCCCAGTGTCCGGAAATCTTGTAGAGGTCGCTCTTTGCCATTAACGGAGTTTTTGTTCTGATATATCCGCGTTTTGTTTCTTCGTCTTCAATCCAGCGCTGAAGCTCCTGCATCATGATTACACCGTTTGGCATGATAAGTGGAAGTCCCTGACCGATTACATCTACAGTTGTGAAGATTTTCATTTCACGTCCAAGTTTATTGTGATCGCGTTTTTTTGCTTCTTCCATCTGTTCCAGATGTTCTTTTAACTCATCCTTGGAAGCATAAGCTGTTCCGTAGATACGTGTGAGCATTGCGTTCTTTTCACTGCCTCTCCAGTAGGCGCTGGAGGAGGAGAGAAGCTTGAATGCTTTTACACCCTTTACGCTCATAAGGTGAGGACCTGCGCAGAGGTCTGTCCAGTCTCCCTGGGAATAGAAAGAGATTTCGGAGCCTTCCGGAAGATCTTCGATAAGTTCTACCTTGTATGGTTCATTTTTCTCCTGGAAGTATGCGATGGCATCTTCTCTTGATTTTGTGAAGCGTTCAATCTTAGCGCCTTTTTTGATGATCTTTTTCATTTCTTTTTCGATTGCATCCAGGTCATCACGGGAGAATGGAGGGCAGTCGAAATCATAGTAGAATCCTGTATCAATAGAAGGTCCGATAGCAACCTTTGCATCCGGGAATAAGGTCTGTACTGCCTGGGCAAGTACGTGGGATGCTGTATGGCGGAGAACTGCAAGTCCTTTTTCATCTTTTGCTGTCAGGATGTTTAATTCGCAGTCACTGTCAATAACTGTTCTCAGGTCTACAACTTCTCCGTTTACTTCTCCTGCACAGGCAGCACGTGCAAGTCCCTCGCTGATGTTGTAAGCAATGTCGATTACGGATTTTGCTTCAGCGTATTCTTTTTTTGAGCCGTCTTTTAATGTTACGATCATGATGATTATCTCCTTTACGTTAGTATGGATTTGTTATAGTTGCTGTTCACTGTTGATATCCCACGGAGCGTGTTGTTGAGAACGGAGTGAACAGTAACAGTTTTTTGTACTGCGAAGGGGTAAAAGAAAGAATAAAAAAATCCCCTACAGTACGGTTAAATACTGTAGGGGACGAGATAACATTACTCGCGGTTCCACCCCGGTTGTTCTGATACATTACTGATGGATAAATCATCTGATCAGAACCGCTTCATTCGATGGTAACGGAATCACCGGACTGTATTAAAGTCACTCAGAGGTGGTCTTCGGCTGGTTCGCGATGAAATGCTTGCACCGGTATACATTTCTCTCTGTAACGTTCCTCAGCGTACTCTTCTCTTCAACGTTTTGATCCTTCTTATCTTTTCTGCCGCCTATTATAAACTTGCAAAGTGGGTTTGTCAATCAGTAAAATGCAAAAAGTTGATTTACGAAAATAGAGATTAATGTTATACTGACGAAAGTGAAAAACAATAAAAAACATGAAAGGAATCAGATAAATGAGCAGATGGGAAGAAAATATACGTAAAGTAATACCATATACACCAGGCGAGCAGCCCAATCAGCCGGATATGATCAAGCTGAATACCAACGAGAATCCGTATCCGCCGGCACCTGGAGTGGAGAAGGCGTTGAGGGAGATGGATACAGATACTATGAGACTTTATCCGGATCCTACAGCAGGAGAACTGGTACATGCCATTGCAAAGAATTACAGGCTGAAGGATGAACAGGTTTTTGTGGGAGTAGGTTCCGATGATGTGCTTGCCATGAGTTTCCTTACATTCTTTAATTCACAGAAGCCGGTTCTTTTTCCGGATATCACATATTCTTTTTATGATGTATGGGCAGACCTGTTTCGCATTCCATATGAGAGACCGGCACTGGATGAGAACTTTCATATAAGGAAGGAAGATTATTTCAGAGAAAACGGAGGAATTGTATTCCCGAATCCGAATGCGCCGACAGGTGTGGAGATGCCGCTGGAGGAAGTGGAGGATATTATCCGCCATAATCCTGATGTGATTGTGATCGTGGACGAGGCTTATGTGGATTTTGGTGGTCAGTCGGCGCTTCCATTGATTGAAAAATATGACAACCTTCTGGTCGTACAGACATTTTCCAAGTCACGTTCTATGGCTGGGATGAGAATTGGTTTTGCGTGTGGAAATGAGAAACTGATCAGATTCCTGAATGATGTGAAGTATTCTTTTAATTCTTATACTATGGACCGTACAGCGATTGCTGCAGGTGTGGCGGCAGTTGAAGATAAAGCATATTTTGATGAGACATGTAATAAAATCATAGAGACAAGAGAATGGACAAAGAAAGAATTGAAGGCACTGGGATTCTCTTTTCAGGATTCTATGTCTAACTTTATTTTTGCTACGCATAAAACCTGTCCTGCGAAAGAACTTTTTGAGGCATTGAGAGGGCAGCATATTTATGTTCGTTACTTCCAGAAGGACAGAATTGACAATTTCCTTCGTATCACAGTTGGAACAAAGGAAGAAATGCAGAAATTTATTGATTTTTTGAAGGATTATCTGAAGTAAAAGTTAGGAGGTTTTATGGAAGCACTGGTACATTGGTTCTCGCAGAATCTGTCACAATATATTTCACCGGAAGGGGCAGTTTTTATTATTTCAATGATTCCGCTTTTGGAACTCAGGGGAGGATTGCTTGCAGCATCCTTACTTAAGATATCGGCTGCAAAGGCAATTCCACTGTGTATTGTTGGAAATATTATTCCTATTCCGTTTATTCTGTTGTTTATCAGACAGATTTTCAAGGTTTTAAAAAAGACGAAACTCTTTCGGGGACTTGTTATGAAATTGGAAGACAGGGCAATGAGAAAAAGTGATCAGGTAAAGAAATATGAGTTTTGGGGACTGATGCTGTTTGTGGGAATTCCGCTTCCGGGAACAGGGGCATGGACAGGATCTCTGATTGCATCTCTTCTGGAAATTGATATTAAGAAGTCCTCTCTGGCAATTTTTTGTGGCATTATTATGGCAACTGTCATTATGTATATTGTTTCTTATGGATTAGTGGGAAATCTGGTACATTAATTGTCTTCTTAAATAAGTGTTATTAATATCTGATTTACCGGAAATCCGGGGACATATTTTATGTCTCCGGATTTCTGCTTTTATGTCGATAATATCAGTTTTATGACGTATAAAACAGCTTGCCAATAATAAAGATTTGGAATAATATGGTATTGTCAATTATGAAGAAGATGTGCTAAGATAAATATAAAGATACCGGTGTGCAGACAGGATTACTACAGGAATTAACTTGTCGACACAGGAGCAGGAGTATAATTTTCCTGCGATATGCATTGCTGCAGATCTGATATTCGTGTCACTTCAGACAGATTATCCCACTAACTGTTACAGGAAAAGTTAATAAAGAATAAATTGCTCAGATACATAGGAAGTCAAAAAAACAAAAATAAAAATAATTATCAATATTAACAATCAAAACAAAAAGCAGAGGATTATTTTATGAGAGAAAAGTATGAATCATTATCACTGGCAACTTTAAAGGATTTGGCAAAAGCCAGAGGATTAAAAGGGGTTTCAGCATTGAGAAAACCGGAATTGATCGAGAGAATGCTTCACGAAGATGAACTGGAAGGTGAGACAAAAAAACAGGAAACAGTCCGGGAGAAACCGCAGCAGAGTGAAGTGGAAGGTAACGGAGAGAGAATCCCCCAGTATAACAAAACACTGGAACGTACACAGTATCATGCCCCGGCAGAGGCAGTACAGCTTGACAGTGGAGAGAGAGCAGACGGAATCCTTGAGGTACTTCCGGATGGATATGGGTTTATCCGATGTGAGAATTATCTTCCGGGGGAAAATGATATTTATGTATCACCTTCTCAGATACGCAGATTTAACCTGAAAACAGGTGATATTATTAAGGGGAATATCCGTATCAAAACACAGGGAGAGAAATTCAGTGCCCTGCTATATGTGACCTCTATCAACGGATTCCATCCCAGTGAAGGGCAGAGACGATATAATTTTGAAGATATGACACCGATTTTTCCAAATGAGAGACTGATAATGGAAAGACCGGGCGGCACAGTTGCCATGAGGATCGTAGATCTGATCAGCCCTATCGGTAAAGGACAGAGAGGAATGATCGTATCTCCTCCGAAAGCCGGTAAGACAACTTTGCTGAAAGATGTGGCAAAGTCTATTCTGAGAAACAATCCGGACATGCATCTGATCATTCTTCTGATCGATGAGCGTCCTGAGGAGGTTACAGATATCAGGGAGGCCATCTGTGGCGATAATGTGGAAGTCATTTATTCTACATTTGATGAGCTTCCGGAACATCATAAACGTGTGTCTGAAATGGTAATAGAACGTGCACGTCGTCTGGTGGAACATAAAAAAGACGTTACAATTCTTCTTGATTCTATTACAAGACTGGCAAGGGCATACAACCTGATCATACCGCCCAGCGGACGAACTCTTTCCGGTGGTCTGGACCCGGCGGCTCTTCATATGCCGAAACGCTTTTTTGGTGCGGCCAGAAATATGAGAGAGGGCGGAAGCCTTACTATTCTTGCTACAGCGCTTGTGGATACGGGAAGTAAAATGGATGATGTAATTTATGAAGAATTTAAGGGAACCGGTAATATGGAACTGGTGCTTGACCGAAAACTGCAAGAAAAGCGGGTATTCCCTGCAATTGATATCCAGAAATCCGGTACAAGAAGAGAGGATCTGCTGCTGAGTAAAGAAGAACAGGAAGCGGTTTACATTATGCGAAAAGCCCTCAATGGAATGAAGTCAGAAGATGCGGTAGAACAGATCCTGAATATGTTTACCCGTACAAAAAATAATGCTGAATTTGTGCAGACTGTAAAAAAACAGAAGTTTATCTGAAACGTTGTAAAAAAACAGTTACTGTTCGCTCCGTTCTCAGTAACAAAAATATTAAATAAATTTTAAAATAAATTTTAAAATAACTTGCATTCCATGGGACGATATGTTATACTCATAAAGCTGTTTAATAGTAAATTCGTCAAATGAATACGAATAGAAAATAGAATCTTTACAGAGAGGTGAAAATCATGAGAGAAGGAATCCATCCTAATTATTATCAGGCAACTGTAACCTGCAACTGTGGTAACACATTCGTAACAGGATCTACAAAACAGGACATCCACGTAGAAATCTGCTCTAAATGTCATCCATTCTATACAGGTCAGCAGAAAGCAGCTCAGGCTCGTGGACGTATCGATAAGTTTAATAAGAAATACGGCCTGAACAAATAATCAGAATATAGTAAGAATTGAGAAGGTTGAGGTTGGGAAATCTCAGCCTTTCTTGTTTCTTTGGGAGAAATATAATGAAATCATCGAACATCGGCGGTCAGGCTGTAATGGAAGGCATTATGATGCGCCATAAGGATAAATATTCCATTGCTGTCCGCAGACCGGACAATGAGATTGAATTAAAAGTAGAAGATTACAAATGTGTATTCGGAAATGCAAAATTTCTCAAATATCCACTGATCCGAGGTGTGGTAAGCTTCGTGGATTCTCTGGTGGTCGGCACAAAATGTCTGATGTATTCAGCGGAGATCGCAGGGGATGAGGAGGACGAAGAGGATAAGCAGAAGAATGCTGCTCTTTCAGAAGAGGAGCTTGCTGCAAAAAAGGCAAAAGAAGATAAGCAGTTCAAATGGCTGTTATATGTGACAGTTGCTGTCTCGATCGTGGTATCAGTTGCCGCCTTTATGTTGCTGCCATACGCCCTTGCAAGTCTTTGCAGAAGGGTTGGCGCTTCGGAATTTGCAGTTACAATAGTTGAGGCATTTGTAAAGCTTGCATTGTTTATGGGATATATGCTTCTGATTTCCAGAATGAAGGATATTCAGAGAACATTTATGTATCATGGAGCAGAGCATAAGTGCATTAACTGCGTGGAACATGGACTGCCGCTTACGGTGGATAATGTTCTTGCAAGCTCCAGACTGCATAAGAGATGTGGAACCAGTTTTCTGTTTCTGGTTATGCTGGTCAGCATTTTTCTGCATTTTATTTTTGTATTGGTTCCATTTTACTGGGTGAGACTGTTTGGAAGACTTCTTATGGTGCCGGTTGTAGCAGGAATATCTTTTGAGATTATTCAGTGGGCTGGAAGATCAGACAGCAAACTTGCTGACTTTTTCAGTAAACCGGGTCTGGCAATGCAGAAACTTACAACTAAGGAACCGACAGCAGATATGGCAGAGGTTGCGATTAGGGCTGTAGAGGCGGTTTTTGACTGGAAAGCATATCTGAAGGAAGAATTTGGAGTTGAAGCAGAACAATGAACGGAGAAACTCTGACAGGATTATTAAAAAAAGGACAGATGATCCTTGCACAGGCGGGGATTAAGGAAGCCGGGCTGGATGCCTGGCTTCTCCTGGAATATGTCACAGGAAAAAGCCGGGCGTATTATTTTGCATACGGAGAAGAAAGTGTCACAGAAAGTGTTGCTGAAAGATATCTGGAACTGATCAGCAGACGTGCGGGACACATACCGCTGCAGCATCTGACGCATCAGGCTTTTTTTATGGGGCATGAATTTTATGTGGATAAGAATGTACTGGTACCCAGACAGGATACGGAAACACTTGTGGAGTCCGCTCTTGAATGCATGAAAGCTGTGAAAAATCCATATATTCTTGATATGTGTACAGGATCCGGCTGTATTCTTATCAGTATTCTGAAGGAGAGAGCTGATGCACACGGAACAGGCGTGGATCTGTCAGATGAGGCACTGAAAGTGGCTGTGCGGAATGCACGGACACTGGAAGTGGCAGAGCATGCGGAATTCGTACAGAGTAATCTGTTTTCTGAAATGCAGAACATTGTGTACGGAACAGAGTATATGAAAAGGACTGCTGTAAAAGATACTGTAAAAATGACAGAATGCGAAAATAGTAATAGAAATTATAGCAGAGCTTATGATATGATTATATCAAATCCGCCATATATTCCTACGGCGGAAATTGAAGATCTTATGGATGAAGTAAAATTGCATGATCCGCGTATGGCGCTGGATGGTATGGAAGATGGACTTTATTTTTACAGGGCTATCACGAAACAGGCACAGGATCATCTTGTTCCGGGTGGCTGGCTTTTGTATGAAATCGGATGCAGCCAGGGAGAAGATGTGGCAGCTCTTTTGCGGAAATATAAATTTGAAGATATTGAGATAAGGCAGGATCTGGCCGGGTTGGACCGGGTGGTTCTGGGGCGAAAGAAATTACAGGAGGATAAATATGTTTGATAAATTAGACGATCTGCTCATTCGTTTTGAAGAGGTGCTTAATGAGCTTGGAGAGCCGGGAGTTACCGATAATCAGGAACATTTTCAGAAGCTGATGAAAGAGCAGAGCGATCTGCAGCCGATAGTAGATGCTTACCGGGAGTACAAGAAAAACAAAGAAACAATACAGGACAGTCTTTCCATGCTTGAGGAAGAGAAAGATGAAGATATGCGGGAAATGCTGAAGGAAGAACTGTCTGAGGCAAAGAAGAATGTAGAGGAACTGGAGCATGAACTTAAGATCCTTCTTCTTCCGAAAGATCCTAATGATAACAAGAACGTTATTGTGGAGATCCGTGCAGGTGCAGGTGGGGATGAAGCTGCCCTTTTTGCAGCAGAGATTTACCGTATGTATGTGAAATATGCAGAATCCCGCCGCTGGAAAACAGAAATGATGAGTCTCAATGAGAACGGAATCGGCGGATTTAAGGAAGTAACATTTATGATCACAGGTGCAGGTGCTTATTCCAGACTGAAATATGAAAGTGGTGTACATCGTGTACAGCGAGTTCCGGAAACAGAATCCGGCGGACGTATCCATACCTCTACCTGTACAGTTGCTATTATGCCGGAAGCAGAGGAAATCGATTTCCATCTGGATATGAATGACTGTAAATTCGATGTGTTCCGTGCATCCGGAAACGGTGGACAGTGTGTCAATACAACAGACTCTGCTGTGCGACTGACACATATTCCTACCGGAATCGTAATTTCCTGCCAGGATGAGAAGTCACAGCTTAAGAATAAAGATAAAGCACTGAAAGTTCTTCGCTCCCGTCTGTATGAGATGGAGCTTGCCAAACAGCATGATGCTGAGGCTGAGGCAAGAAGAAGCCAGATTGGAACAGGTGACCGTTCAGAGAAGATCAGAACTTATAATTTTCCACAGGGCCGTGTGACAGACCACAGAATCAAACTGACACTGCACAGACTGGAGAATGTTCTGAACGGGGATCTGGATGAGATCATTGACAGTCTGATCGCAGCAGATCAGGCAGCAAAATTAAGTAATCTTCAGGATGCGGAATAGAATATTGCGGAGAGGGTATGTGACAGAAGATGACTGAAAAAGTATTGATATGAGAGAAGAATGTCAGGAGGAAAATATTTATGCAGAAAACAGCACTTGTAATTATGGCGGCAGGAATCGGAAGTCGTTTTGGAAAAGGAATCAAGCAGCTTGCACCGGTGGGAACATGTGGAGAGATTATTATGGATTATTCCATCCACGATGCGCTGGAAGCCGGATTTAACAAAGTAGTGTTTATTATCCGTAAAGATCTGGAAGAAGAGTTTCGCAGAGTGATCGGCGAGCGTATTGAGAAAATTACGGAAGTAGAATATGTATTCCAGGAGCTTGATGATCTGCCGGAGGGATTTACGAAACCGGCTGACCGCACGAAACCCTGGGGAACCGGACAGGCTGTACTTGCTGCAAAGAAGGTTCTGGATGAGCCATTTATTGTTATCAATGCAGATGATTATTATGGAAAAGAAGCTTATGTGAAGGTGCATGATTATCTTGTGCAGGAACAGCAAAAGGACGGAAAACTCCACATCTGCATGGCCGGTTTCAGGCTTGGAAATACATTGAGCGATAATGGAAGCGTTACCAGAGGAATCTGCCATATTGAGAATGGACAGCTTACAGGTGTGACAGAGACGCATGATATATTTAAGACTGCCACAGGTGCAGAGTCAAGAAATGCGGACGGAAGTGTGCAGGAACTGGATGTAAAGGATCTGGTGTCCATGAATATGTGGGGACTGACGCCGGACTTTATGGAGGTCCTCGAGAAAGGATTTGCAGAATTTCTCAGTGGACTCGCACCGGAAGATACAAAAAAGGAATATCTGCTTCCGGAGTTAGTTGACCATCTGATCAAAAATGAAAGTGCTGAAGTTGATGTCCTGGAGACAAAGGATACATGGTTTGGTGTAACCTATCAGGAAGATAAAGAAACAGTAATGAGAGCATTTAAAAATCTTACAGAAGCGGGTATATATCCTCAGGGACTTTATCAATAAGTTAAGCAGATATCTGCAGCTTTCGCAGGAGACATGTCTGATCTGATTAAAAGCAGTTTTGGGTGTGATCCGGGAAATACAGTATGCAGTGCAGAAACAGAGGATATTGTAAAAAGTAAAGGAGAGCAATTATGGGAAAATATTTTGGAACAGATGGATTTCGTGGAGAAGCAAATGTTAAACTGACAGTAGATCATGCATTTAAGGTGGGGCGCTACGTAGGCTGGTATTATGGAAGAGACCATAAAGCTAAGATTGTTATTGGAAAAGATACAAGAAGAAGCAGTTATATGTTTGAATATGCACTTGTTGCAGGTCTGACAGCGTCCGGTGCAGATGTATATCTTCTTCATGTAACGACAACCCCAAGTGTTTCTTATGCAGTACGTACAGAGGATTTTGACTGTGGTATTATGATCTCCGCAAGCCATAATCCATTCTATGATAATGGTATCAAACTTCTCAATGGAAACGGACAGAAGATTGAAGCGGAAGTAGAAGCAAGGATTGAAGCATATCTGGATGGCCTGATCGAGGATCTTCCTCTGGCAACCAAAGAAGATATTGGACGCACTGTGGATTTTGCTTCAGGAAGGAATCGTTATATCGGACATCTGATTTCTATTCCAAGCAGGGATTTCAAAGGCATTAAAGTAGGGCTTGACTGTGCAAACGGAAGTTCTTCAGCTATTGCAAAGAGTGTATTTGAGGCACTTCAGGCAAAGACTTATGTGATCAATAACCAGCCGGATGGTACAAATATCAATACAAACTGTGGCTCTACCCATATTGAAGTCCTGCAGAAATATGTTGTGGACAATGGACTGGATATCGGTTTTGCTTATGATGGTGATGCAGATCGCTGTATTGCTGTTGACCATAAGGGAAATGTGGTCGACGGTGATAAGATTATGTATGTATGTGGAAAATATCTCAAGGAGCAGGGCAGATTAAAAGATGATACAGTAGTAACCACTGTTATGTCAAACCTCGGTCTGTACAAA
>NZ_JBWJVP010000177.1:0-2481 GCF_056339915.1 Blautia sp. ZXY-1-B12
AAGCTGTTGCATCTCAGAAGTTTTATGAATTTAGAACAAGGCTTAAAGCCAAGTGCGATGAAAACGGCATTGAATTAAGGGTAGCAGATAGATTTTATCCATCTTCAAAGACCTGTCACCATTGTGGTTCTGTCAGGAAAAATTTAAAGCTTTCAGATAGAATTTACAGATGTGAATGTGGCTATGTTGCAGACAGGGACTTCAATGCGGCACTTAATTTAAAAGATGCTAAAACTTACAGGATTGCATGATTAAAAGCAAATGTAAGTATGTACCGAAGGCTATTTCGGGAATTAACGACTGTGGAGTGTACAAGAACCTGTGAGTAGCGTATTGCCTGCAATCGTCAAAACATACACAATGAAGCAGTAAGAAGTATTCGTGAGGACTTCAATTTCTCGATGTGTTTGAGTATATTTAAAAACATTTTGAGTGGCAGAGAGAAAATGAGTCTGAAAATTGAAAAGAAAAATGAAGGAACAAAAGATACGGTATTTTTGACCGGGAGATTAGATACAACAACTGCACCTGAATTGGATACTTTTGCCGAGAAAGAGTTGATCAATACTCAGGAACTTGTATTGGATTTTACAGGGCTTGAATATATTTCATCAGCCGGCCTGCGTGTTATTCTGAAAATGCAGAAATTTATGAATGTAAAAGGAACTATGAAATTGATTCATGTGAGTGATATCATACAGGATGTATTCGATATTACGGGATTTGCAGACATACTGTCAATCGAATGACTGTGGCTGTAAAGATACAGAACTGCACAGCGAAAAGGAGGATTCTATCTATCTGAACTGAATGAAGGAAGGAGAGGTGGATTTGAAAAGTATTACAGAAGAAGCAAAAATAGAGAATATAGCGGTAATTACAGATTTTGTAAATTCCATACTGGAAGCAAATGGATGTTCTGCAAAAGTACAGATGGAGATAGATATTGCGATAGATGAGATATTTGGCAATATTGCCTATTATGCTTATACGCCAAAAACTGGAGAGGCAACTGTACAGGTTGAAATAAAGAATTTTCCTGAAAGACTGGAACTGACTTTTATAGACAAAGGCATTCCTTATAATCCATTAGAAAATAAAGATCCGGATGTTACTCTGGATATAGAAAAAGAAAAATCGGGGGGCTTGGAATTTTTCTGGTTAAGGAAATGATGGATGAAGTTTCATATGAATATGCAGACGGACAAAATATACTGAAAATAAAAAAGAATTTATAGATTTCATACATTGTAAGTGTATATTGCTATTCATGAACTTTTGAATAACTGCGCGTCGCATTATAGTTACTGTGGAGTGGACTGCAGCGATTTATGTGCTCATATGTTGCAAAATGACAGAAAAGAGGAGTTTTTGCGCATGACAATTCGGAAAATGTATGATATGATGAACTTATAAATATCAATTTGTAACTGTAAAAATATTATATTGTAAAAAAAACACACAATTACCCGCAAAATAAGAAATTTAGACGCAAGATTGTTCGAGAAATCAACTTGTCGGCACACTAACAGGAAATATGGGTAGAAAATATCTGTAAGAAATATGTATAAAATAATATGTAATCAGGAAGGAGATATAAATTATGGGATTGATCAAAGCAGCAGCCGGTGCATTTGGCGGAACAATGGCAGATCAGTGGAAGGAGTTTTTTTACTGCGATGCAATAGATAAAGATGTTCTGGTTGTAAAGGGTGAGAAGAGAGTAGGCGGACGTTCTTCCAACAAAAAAGGCAGTGATAATATTATTTCAAGCGGTTCCGGAATTGCTGTTGCAGATGGTCAGTGTATGATCATCGTAGAACAGGGAAAGGTTGTGGAGGTTTGTGCAGAACCCGGACAGTTTACCTATGATGCATCCACAGAACCAAGTATTTTTGCCGGAAGTCTGGGAGAGGGGATCCACAGGACTTTTGATACAGTAAAGAAGCGTTTTACATTTGGCGGCGATACAGGCAAAGACCAGAGGGTTTATTATTTTAATACAAAAGAACTGGTAGATAATAAATTCGGAACAGCAAATCCAATCCCATTCCGGGTAGTTGACAGAAATATCGGTCTTGACATAGATGTATCTGTGCGCTGTAATGGAGTATATTCTTATAAGATTGTCGATCCGCTCCTGTTTTATACAAATGTGTGCGGAAATGTTGAACAGCAGTATGACAGAGAAGAAATTGAAGTTCAGTTAAAGACAGAATTTGTAAGTGCTCTTCAGCCTGCATTTGCAAAAATCTCAGAACTTCAGATCCGTCCAAGTGCCATTCCGGGACATGTTCTGGAATTATGCGATGCCATGAATGAAGCCCTTACGAAAAAATGGCAGCAGACCAGAGGTCTTGCGGTTGTTTCCATTGCCATGAATCCTGTGACTCTTCCGGAAGAGGATGCACAGCTTATCAAAGATGCACAGAAGAATGCCATTCTCAGAGATCCGACTATGGCAGCAGCGACACTTGCCGG
>NZ_JBWJVP010000178.1:0-7991 GCF_056339915.1 Blautia sp. ZXY-1-B12
TTTGATTGGCAGGTAAGACGCTTCAACCGGAATTAGTACTTCATCTGATGCAGCCAGTGCATTGATTGTGATCATTCCCAATGATGGCATACAATCAATGATAATTGCATCATATTGATCCTTGATACCATATAAAATCTGTTTCAATACATATTCCCTGCTCATTGCATTTACCAACTGTACTTCCGTACCTGCCAGTCCAATGTTAGAACAGATAATGTCTATTCCTTCTGCCTGATGCCTGATATAACAGTCTGAAGGAATATCTTCATCTTTCATTACTGTATCCATAAGAGCTGTAAGTGTTTCATTACTTTCATCACAATCACGATATCCAAATCCTGCGGATACATCAGACTGTGGATCGGCATCAACGATTAACACTTTCATATTCTTTTGTGCTAATCCTACTGCTAAATTAGCTGTACATGCTGATTTTCCCGTTCCCCCTTTTTGGTTTACAATAGAAATTACTTTTGCCATAATCTTTCCCTTCTTTCTTGTTAAATAAAAAGACTGAATCAGACAGCTGAGATATAAATCTCATGCGAGCTAATTCAGTCCAAAACATATTTTTATTCAATTATCACCGCTTTCGTGGTATAGTAAATACATCTCAGCAGAGTTCTGAAATTCTATTACTTCTGTACTGTGTTATTTATAAAAGAGAGGCCTTTCCTTCATAAATTCGTTGATTGGTTACGAAATTTATTTAGGACTAAATCGCTAGAGCCCTTGTATTATAAGGGGTTCTGCCTTGTGTCATTATAATAACACAAGCACCCCCATTTAAGATATTCATCATCGGTACAGGCATCTGTCTGGTATGGCAGCCGCCAAGATACTGATATAAAGGAACGCGGAGAGCTGCTGCTGCCGCCCTTGCTACTGCCAGGGATACTCCCAGTGCCGCATTTGCCCCTACATTACTTTTATTGTCTGTGCCGTCTGTTTCTATGATTTTTTTATCAATATAGGACTGATCCAGAGCATTTTCTCCAAGAATTGCTTCTGCCAGCTTTGTATTTACATTCTCCACTGCTTTGCGGACACCAAGTCCGGTGTAGCAGCCTTTTTCTCCGTCACGAAGCTCCACTGCCTCGAACTTTCCTGTGGAAGCTCCCGAAGGGACGATTGCCCTTCCCGTATATCCATTTATCCCGATCACACCTTCTCCTACTGTTACTTCTACTTCCACTGTAGGATTTCCTCTGGAATCAAGTACCTGTCTTGCATGAACCCTTCTCACAGGCAGATAACGTAACATATTAGAACCTCCTGATCATTTTAATAAACCGGTAACTGTTCCATATTTTCACAGTTACAGTTAAACCTCAAGTCAAAATACGTCACTGAGAACGGCGTGAACAGTAACGTAATTTGACTTGTATATCTTTACAACCATATTTTTACCCAATATGCTTCCGGCTATGCATTGTCTATATCCATTATTATTTTCAGAATATTTTATCAATACAAATAATTTTAATATTATCTTTTAAATATTTTTGTAAATTTTCTATTTTCATTCTTGACATTTCATTCTTTATCTGTTATATTAAGTTCATAAAACAAAAGGGATTACGAAAAACAAAAAAGTAAAGGAGTGAGACCACCGAAAACATAATCTTTTCTTCATAATTTAAGAAAGCGAGGTACAGACCACCAGAATAGCAAAGTTTCAAATTCATGACTTATAAGAAAGGCAGGTACGGACCACCAAGAACTTAAGCTTTTAAATCCAACTAAGTTTTATAAGTAGTTCCTATCAAACAAGGAAGGTACAGTCCAATGGAAACCTAACGATTTATCTTATTTTGAACGTAACAGTTAAACATTCTAAAGAAGGTACGGTCCAATGGAAATTTAATGATTTACTTTATTTTTAAAGTGACATTCAATCAAAATAAGGAAGGTACAGTCCAATGAAACGTTAACGATTTACCCTATTATAAAACGTAACCGTTCATTTACATGAAGAAGGTACAGTCCAATGAAAACTTAACGATTTACCCTATGAAACTATAAAAGGAAGGTACAGACCAATGGGACAGTAAATTTCATAATTCAAATTCATACAATTTCATAATTTATTTTACAGAAAGTGAGGTATCATCCCTTGGATACAGAATCTTAACAGGAGCCACGATGAAATATAAATCTGTGGCTCTTTTATTTGTCATTCAGCTTCTATAGTTCCCCTCTTTCTCATATATTAAACTAATATCATTCCATTCTGAGGTTAACACTCTCTATGCATCTCAAATACATATCTTCCACTCGGATTTTCTCTTCCAGATTTACCAAGATTTTTCTTCTTTTCTGTGCTTGTGCATTTATAGGTTCCTCTATAGGAAAAATCGTATCGCACAACACTGCCAGACAGACTGCTGCTTCTGCCCAAAGTTCCAACTGGGGACTCAGTTTTCAGGAAGAAGGCAAACGTCCTGTTGGAAATGCAACGATAGAAGAATTGGCTCAGTACAATGCCTTTTTTGCTGAAGATACCGAAGAAAAGAAAATCTATCTCACCTTTGACGCAGGCTTTGAAAATGGAAATACTCCTGCTATTTTGGATGCACTGAAAAAACATCAGGCACCTGCTACATTTTTTGTGGTTGGAAATTTCATTTCGGAAAACAAAGATCTGATCAAACGAATGGAAACGGAAGGGCATATTGTCGGCAATCATACTATGACGCACCCGGATATGTCAAAAATTTCCACAAAAGAATCTTTTCAGAAAGAATTATCCGATGTAGAAAAAATTTACAGGGAAATTACAGGAAAAGAAATGACAAAATTTTACCGCCCCCCACAGGGCATCTACAGTACACAGAATCTGTCTATGGCCAGAGAACTGGGATATCACACATTTTTCTGGAGCCTTGCCTATGTAGACTGGTACCAGGATAACCAGCCAGATCCACAGGAAGCTATTGCAAAACTGACGAAACGGATTCATCCGGGAGCTATTGTACTGCTACACAGCACCTCTTCCACTAATGCACAGATTCTGGATGAACTGTTGGATAAATGGGAAGCGATGGGATATTCCTTTCATTCTCTGAATGAATTATGATCATTTAACATTTTCCGATACTGTTCACACACCACTATCCCGCGAGGTGTTTTGGCATGAATATGCCAAAATCCCGAGACATACAAGCCAAAATTCCATTGCCGCAGGCAATCTGGAATGAATTTTGGCTACGTTACTGTGAACGGAGTGAACAGTAACCCTTTTCCCATTTACAAAGTCACATACAAAAATGACAGAATTTTGAAATATCTGACACACTTGCAATAAGCAAAAATTGATCATTATCTCAAAATGAAACGCACTCCACAGGAATGTCCTAATGGAGTGCGTCTCACTTTGTTTATAAATCAATACTTTAGAGAATATCAAAATTATAACTTTTATACTGCATTTACACTGCTTATTCAGCGTCTGCTGCCTCTGTCTCTTCCGGTTCTTCTGTTGTTTCCGCATCTTTAGTGTCATCGGAGGCTGCATCAGAATCTTCTGTCGCTGCTGCATCTGCATCCTCAGCTTTTTCTTCGCTGTCCACAACACCACCTTCAACTACCAGGTCATCCGGATTGATGTTGTCACCGTATACAGGTTTCAGAGTTTCTTCGAAATCTTTATGGAAGAACTGTTCATCTGCCAGAGATTTGATTTCATCGTTGATTGCGTTCAGAAGGTCTGTGTTGCCCTTCTGTACTGCTGGTGCAATCGTATCAATATCACCAAGAGATTCGATTCCTACAGAGAATCCTTCATTCTGCTGAGCCCATGCAAGTACTTCTGTATTGTCTGTGGAGAATGCATCTCCTCTTCCATCAAGAAGCGCATCGTATGCTTCCTGGTATTCATCAAATTTTACAAGTTCAATATCCGGATAGTTATCTGTGAAATATGTCTCTGCTGTTGTTCCTTTTACAACGATCAGCTTCTTGCCTTCCAGATCTTTTACATCTTTGATCAGCGCATCATCAGGAGAAACAACTCCAAGAGCTACCTTCATATATGGAAGTGCGAAGTCTACTTTCTCCGCTCTGTCATCGGTTACTGTAAAGTTTGCAAGGATCACATCTACTTTTGCAGACTGCAGATATTCTACACGACTTGCTGCCTCTACATAAGTAAATTCTGCATCGTCTTCACTTCCCAGAAGGTCTTTTGCAAGTCTTTTTCCAAAGTAAATATCGTATCCCTGAACATCACCGTTTTCATCTACATATCCAAATGGATTCTTGTCACTGAATACACCGATTTTGATCTTTCCGTCTTTTTTGATCTCATCCAGAGTACGGGCCTGTGCAGTGTTTCCACCGTCATCTGCCGCACTTACAAGAATACTTCCGCCAAGAAGTGTTGTTGCTGCTACACCTGTTGCTAATAAGACTGCTAATATTTTTTTCTTCATGTTCTTTTCCTCCATGTTTTAAAAAAATTTTGATTTTATTATAATTTTTATAACTAGTACATCGTTTTCGAAATAACTATACCACTCACTTGTCTGCGAATCCGATTGCACAGGTCTAAAAGCCTCAGCGTAGCCCGCTACGCCTGCGTTTTTATACCAGCACACTCGAATCCGCATCCTACGCGATTGGTATAGTTATTTACGAAACGATGTACTAGCTCTTATGATATCCTGCTATTTCATGGATATTATCATCCATTTCAGGATTTATAAAATATTCTGTTTTCCTCTATTCTATTTTTTCACTGTTTCATAATGGAAACTGTTCAGGAACTGTTTTGCCCTGTCAGTCTCCGGATTGTCAAAGAACTGTTCCGGAGTGTTCTCTTCTACAATGTTTCCCTTATCCATAAAGATCACTCTGTCTGCTACGGAACGGGCAAATTCCATCTCATGAGTGACGATCAGCATGGTCATTCCTGTCTTTGCAAGTTCCAGTACTACCTGAAGTACTTCTCTTACCATCTCAGGATCAAGTGCTGCTGTAATCTCATCCAGAAGCATGATCTCCGGATGCATCAGCATGGCACGTACAATGGCAACTCGCTGTTTCTGACCACCGGAAAGCTGCCTTGGATAATTATCTTTCTTATCCAGAAGACCAACTCTGTCAAGAAGCTGCTCCGCTTCCTTTTTCACTTCTTCTTTATTTCTTTTCTGTACTTTCATTGGTGCCAGAAGAAGATTATTTAAAATTGTCATATTCGGGAAAAGATCATAGCTCTGGAAAACCATTCCTATCTTCTCTCTGACTTTGCTTATATTCTTTTTTTCTTTCTCATAGCTTACACCGTTAAGCTTCAGTACACCGGTGTCAATCTCTTCCAGGCGGTTGATACATCGCAGGAAGGTACTTTTTCCACATCCGGAAGGTCCTACGATCACTACCACTTCTCCCTTTTGCAGAGAGAAGGAAACATCATCCAGAATAGGAACATTGTTTACATATGATTTCTTTAAATGTTCTACTTCTAAAATCGGCTGTCCCATTCATTTATCCTCATTTCTCTATTAATCAGCAAACTTCTTTTCCAGTACTCTGGAGAGTCTGGAAAATGGAAAACATATGATAAAATACATAAAGAATACTGCACCATATACCCAGAGGGCCGCTGTCGGATTTGTATAACGTGATGCATCTATGATCTGTTTTCCAACTTTTAACACCTCTACTACTCCGATAAGAGCTACCAGTGATGTGGTCTTGATCATTCGGGTAAGAAGATTCACTGCGGATGGAAGAAGTCTTCTTATAGTCTGCGGAAGGATAATATAAAGATAGACCTGCCATTTGTTTAATCCAAGACCGTATCCGCTGTCATACTGGTGTTTAGGAATGGAGATCAGCGCACTTCGCACCAGATCACCCATTTCAGCAGTTCCCCAGAATGTAAATACAATGACCGCCGCTGTCTCACCGGAAAGATTCATCCCCAGATGCTTGGCCGCTCCGAAATATACCAGGAACAAAAGCACCAGCTGCGGCATGATTCTTACTATTTCAAGGTAAATGCGGCAGATAAACTTAATGATTTTATTTGGGATATTCATTACCATCCCAAGAAGAAATCCAAGGATTATGGAAAATACCATGGAAATCAGTGCAATTCTTATTGTTACCCACAAGCCCTGCCAGAGTCTTAATGAGTTGATTCCCTTAAAAAGAACCTCAATCCCCATATTCTGCATAGCGGACTCTCCTTTCTACAAATGAACAGATAAGTGAGATTGGTAAAAGTATGATCAGATATGCGATTACCAACATAAACAGGGCTTCATCTGTTTTGTAATAAATTCCGATCAGGTCTTTTGTCACAAACATCAGGTCTGCAAGTGCTACTGCACTGAATACGGAGGTTTCCTTAATAAGAAAGATCGCATTTGCACAGAATGCCGGAATAGAATTGGATACCGCCTGGGGCAGGATAATGTTTGTAAATACCTGACTCTTACTCATTCCAAGGCTTAATGCGGATTCCACCTGAATGGGTGGAACATTGTCCAGGCCGCTTCGGAAGGCTTCTGCCATATAACTGCCTCCGAGAAAGGTCAGTCCTGTGATCGCACACTGTTCTGAACTGAGGACAATCCCTATTTTCGGAAGACCGAAATACAGGAAAAACAACTGAATCAACAATGGTGTATTTCTGGACAGTTCAATGTAACATTCCACGATCTGACGAAGTACAGGAATCCTGAAATACTTAATCATGCTGCAGACAAGCCCAACCACAATGGCAAGCAGCACACCAATCACCGCCATGTGAAGTGTAAGCTTTGCTGCCTCAATATAAAGAGGTGTCTGCTCGCGGATAAACTCAAAATCCATGGTTACTTTATTCTCCTTCTATTATTATGATTTAGAGCATATTTGAAGAACGCTCTGGTGTGCCTGTGCCGCTTATTACTTTTCAATCCACTGCTATTTCGGTTAAAGCAGGTAGTTTACTTGATTTAGTTAAAGCGTTACATCTGCACATCTGTGAACTATCATAACATTTCAGGCTTCATCCTGC
Organism: Blautia sp. ZXY-1-B12; assembly: GCF_056339915.1. Classification (NCBI taxonomy): domain Bacteria; kingdom Bacillati; phylum Bacillota; class Clostridia; order Lachnospirales; family Lachnospiraceae; genus Blautia; species Blautia sp. ZXY-1-B12. The sequence continues at coordinate 7,013 of NZ_JBWJVP010000178.1, forward strand.
AAGCTTTTCATAAATTGCATCTGCAAGTCTGCTATGTCCCAGTTCATCCAGATGCTCCTGATCGGCTTCTCCCGGTCGGGCAAATTCTGAAGCCGGAAGATAAGAAATATTTCTTCTTCTGGCGATTTTCTCATACACCCGGGGCAGATTCCATGATACTTCGATAGAATTCTTATCGAATTCCGGATCAAAATCCTCTTCCCAGATTCTCTCCCCAAGGTAGATTGGAGATACCAGTAATATTTTGGCATCCGGGTTTACAGTGTTGATCTGATCAAGGAGCTGTTCAATCCCCTGTCCGATCACTTCCGGGGTTGCGCTGTATACGCTTTTACAATCGTTCGTGCCAAGCATGAGAACGATAGTGTCTACTGGTCTGTGGCTCTCAAGGATTGCCGGAAGCATTTCTGTTCCTCTTCTTTCTGTACGGAATGGATCATCGAATACGGTGGTTCTTCCGCAGAGTCCTTCTTCGATTACTCTGTAGCCTTTTGTTCTTACTTTGTCATCCAGGATGCTGGTCCAGCGGGTACCCCATCCGTATCTCTGATTAGTAGTTCCCGGGATTAAACCGTATGTATTGGAATCACCGAAACATAAGATTTGTTTCATGTCTTGTCACCTTCTTATCTGATATTTTTAATGGGATTTTTTGCTTTCCCTGTTTTCATATTGATTTGATAGGAATACTATACAATCTTTATTTTTGTTTGTCAATCCCTTTTTTGTATTTTTTGAAAATGTTTATTTGTACGTCATAAGTCATAAAGGGACGCTCAGAAATATTTTTATTTTCCGTGCGGTTTCGGGACCTATAGCAATCCTCGTAAATAATCAAAAAACTTTTGATACCGATATTATTTCCAGTCCTGAACTTTATATTTTTTATATTTTGCAGGTGTTGTTCCTGTATATTTTCTGAAAATTTTTATAAAATAGCTCTGTGTGGAAAAGCAGAGATATTCACTGATCTGTGCTG
>NZ_JBWJVP010000179.1:0-2486 GCF_056339915.1 Blautia sp. ZXY-1-B12
CAGGAGCATCCTTTTTTACTTCATGCCAAGCTTGGAGCTTACGTGGCTAAGGCTAAGTATGATGTTACAGATGAAAATATTCTTTCTGCCATCACCTGGCATACTACCGGAAAGCCGGAGATGACACTGTTGGAAAAAATCGTCTATATTGCCGATTATATTGAACCAAAACGCGACAAAGCTCCTAATCTTGCAATTGTACGTAAACTGGCTTTTCAGGATCTTGACGAATGTATGTATAAGATTTTGGGTGATACACTGGCTTATCTGGAGGAAAATCCGAAAGACATTGATAATGCTACGAAAGATGCTTTCTTGTATTACAGGGATTTACACATGAAAAGACAGTTCTGAGTATAAATTGTCTCGACTGGCAGAGTTTTACATATAGGGGACAGCACAACAGGGAGAACAGATTACGGATATAAATATTTATTTAGAGAAGATATATGTAGCTATTCAATAGTCTGTTGATCATGAAGATATTGAACAGTTACAAAAGCAGATAGAAAGAGAGGTTGTTTCCATGAACAGAGAACTTGAAATGGCAAAACTTGCCTGCCGCGCACTTGATGAGAAAAAAGGAAAAGATATTAAGGTAATAGATATCCATGAAGTATCTGTAATTGCCGATTATTTTGTAATTGCAAGTGCTTCCAACCAGAATCAGGTTCAGGCTATGGTTGACAATGTAGATGAAACACTTGGCAGAGCCGGATTTGAAGCAAAACAGATTGAGGGAACCAGAAACTCCAGCTGGGTTCTTATGGATTACGGCGATATGATCGTCCACGTATTTGACGAAGAGAATCGTCTTTTCTATGACCTCGAAAGAATCTGGAGAGATGGTAAGGTTCTTGACGTTAATGAATTTCTTGAGAAATAAGTAGAAAAAATTGTTACTGTTCACTCTGTTCACAGCAACATGCTTGCGATGCACAGACTTTATGCTAATCGCATAAAGTCGCGCGGTATGTCTCGGGTTTTCTGTGACCTTCGTTCACAAAAAACACCTCGCGGGATATTACCAGTGAACAGTAACGAAAAATTTACAGTTATTCGGTGTAGAGCTGCGTAGCGAGGCGGATGATTTTATCCGCCTGACTTTGTGAAATTTGCAAAATAAAATACAGAGGAAATCAGATATCATCATCAAGAGATACCTGATTTCCTCTGTTGTTTTTTTGAATTGATATAGTATAATTTGCAGTGTATGGGGACTTGCTTGATTCGGTGTAGAGCTGCGTAGCGAAGCGGATTGCGAATATCTGCCTGACTATTCACGTATCAGTTATATTACTCATACAAACGGAACACACCAAATACTTTGCCAAGAATCTGAAGACCTTCATGTACAAGGATTGGCTCCATTGTATCATTTTCCGGCTGGAGACGATAGTATCCTTTTTCTTTATGGAAAGTCTTAACTGTAGCACCGTCATCGATCAGCGCAACAACAATATCTCCATCCTCTGCTGTGGACTGCTGTTTTACCAGAACCTGATCTCCGTCAAAAATTCCGGCGTTTATCATACTTTCCCCTTTTACTTTCAACAGAAAGCTTTGTGAATTAGGCATAAACTCTGCAGGGATAGGGAAATAGCCTTCAATATTCTCAACTGCCAGAAGTGGCTGTCCGGCTGCCACAGTTCCTATGATGGGAACATTCACAACCTCTCTGCGGACCAGATTAAAATTGTCATCAATGATCTCAATCGCACGTGGTTTCGTTGCATCTCTGCGGATATATCCATTTTTCTCCAGTGCTTCCAGATGTGAATGAACGGAAGAAGTAGATTTCAGGTTGACTGCCTCGCAGATTTCACGAACTGCCGGCGGAAATCCCCGGTTCAAAATCTCATTCTTTATGTAATCAAGAATCTCCTGCTGCTTTGGCGTGATTCTTCCATATGGCATAATTATACCCTCCTTTTTAAGTTATTTTTTGTTCGTACACTCTTCATAACCATTCAGCAGTCTGCTATTCTATGAGATACTGAACAGTTTCTGATTTTTTTATCATATCATAATTCCTGACAAAAAGCAAACTTATATTCTGAAAATGTGTTCTTACTTATGTGCTCCCGTTACTGTTTGCTCCATTCTCAGTAACGGGATAGTGGTGTGTGAACAGTAACGATTATTGTGAATTCTTTATGAATAAACTTGTTTTTAAATGTGCAAAGTGTTACAATATTTTGGAAAATAGTGTAACTATTCAGCAGTCACTGTGAAATCGCTGAACAGTTATAGAATGATTATGAACTGCACAAAAAGGAGACATCCCATTGTCTGATAATAAATCAAAAAAAATGCCGGGAATCCTGGCAAGGCTTCGCATGGTCGTGGGGCTGAATATCGGAACGATCATGTTTGGCATCTTATTCATATATATGGCATTCAGTGCCATATTATATTTTACAACTACTCATATTGAGTCCTATCAGGTTACATCAGGACCTTTATCCCGCAACGAAACATATACC
>NZ_JBWJVP010000180.1:0-10173 GCF_056339915.1 Blautia sp. ZXY-1-B12
CAGCAAAATTATATTCTGCTGCCAGTAATAAAAAAGATACGAGAGTGTTTCGTTTTTACTGCGAATTGAAAGAAGAAGTAAATCCTGACGTTTTGCAGGAAGCATTGAATCAGACAATAGAAATATTTCCTACGTTTTTAATGGTGCTTCGCAAAGGATTATTCTGGCATTATCTTGAGCCATGTAATTTACGACCGATTGTAAAGGAAGAGTACAAAGAGCCTTGTAGTAGACTCTATATAAAGGATAAGAAGACACTGCTTTTTGAAGTAACCTATTATAAAAAACGAATCAACTTCGAAGTATTCCATGTATTGACAGATGGCACAGGAGCGACAGAATTTTTAAAAGAACTGGTAAAAAATTATCTCTATCTTATTCACAAAGTAAATGGATTAGAACCAGTTTCATTGTTACCAGAAGATATGACGGTACAAGATCAAGAAGTTGATAGTTTTTTGAAATATTATTCAAAAGATCAGAAACGACCGAAAAAAAGAAAACTACATGCTTTCCAGATACGGAGAAAAAAGAAAGATGGAAATCATCTGCACGTCCATGAATCTGTTGTTTCAGTTCAGGCAGTATTGAAGCGGAGCAGGGAACTCGGAGTATCTATGACAGTCTTTTTGACAGCATTATTTATGATGGCAATAAATGAAGAAATGTCTAAAATGCAAAAGAAAAAGCCGGTCGTGTTAATGGTTCCGGTTAACTTAAGAAAGTTTTTCCCGTCTTTATCGATGCTGAATTTTTTTAATTGGATTGAGCCGGGATATAATTTTACTACACAAGATCAAAGTTTTGAGGCAATACTGAAATATACAAAAGAATTTTTTGAGACAGAGCTGACAAAAGAAAAGATGTCAGCACATATCAGCGAGTTGCTTGCTTTGGAACTGCATCCGATTCTGAGGCTTGCACCTTTGGAATTGAAAAATTTATGTATTCAGGCCGGGGCAAAATATTCAGAGAAGAACACGACAGCAATCTTCTCTAATATGAGTGCGGTTAAAATGCATGCGAGTTATGTGCCTTATATTGAACGATTTGGTGTGTACACAAACACTCCTAAGTTTGAATTGTGTTTGTGTTCTTTTCAGGATAAATTATCATTTGCATTTACATCCAGATACGACACAGTGAACATTGAACGTAATTTTTATCGCTTGTTAAAAGAACAGGGAATTGCATCTGAAAAAGTAAAACCTGAATTTCCAAAGACAGATGAGCCAAGCGAACAGGAAATGAAAGTCTATAAAATTTATAGCTTTCTGTGTATTGCAATTGTTGCAGCAATGCTTGTTACGGAGTATAATTTCCATCCTAGAATTCGCTGGACCTTATTCACAGCCGGAGGCGTTGTGACAATGTGGATTGCCTCATCGATTGGATTTTTTAAACGCTATAACCTGCTGAAAAATGCGATGTGGCAGCTTTTTATCGGTACTATTATCTGCTTTATATGGGATGCACTGACCGGTTGGCACAGTTGGTCTGTAGATCTTGTGCTGCCGATCATGAGTGTATCTACACTTACAGCGATGTTTGTAACCGCTAAGGTGCGGAAATGCCCTGTGCGAGAGTATCTTATTTACGAAATTATGGCTGCCGGATACGGATTGATTCTTCCGGGAATCTTACTCTTATGCAAAGTGGTGAAAAATCCAACAGTAAGTATGTTTGGAGCGTTAATATGTTTCCTGTTTCTTGTAGCAGTGATATTGTTTAAAGGAAGAGAATTTAAAGAAGAGATGCAGAAAAATCTGCATGTATAAAATAGTGTTGATGATTAAAAATGCTGAACTGAATAATTTCACTTTGTCAGAAAGCATTGTTAGAAGTAGCAAAATAAAGGAGTATTTAATTATGAAGTATGAAACAATAGATAGAATTAGAAAATTTACAGAAGATCGAAACTGGGATCAGTTTCATTCGCCGGCAAATCTTGCAAAATCAATCGTAATTGAGGCAGCAGAGTTATTAGAGTGTTTTCAGTGGTCTGATGAAGAATATGATCTGCAACATGTCAAGGAGGAATTGGCGGATATTTTGGTTTATAGTCAGAATCTGTTAGACAAACTGGAACTGGATGCAGATGAAATCATAAATATGAAGATGTCACAGAATGAAGCAAAGTATCCGGTAGATAAGGCAAAAGGGAGTGCGGCCAAGTACGATCAGCTATAATAGTGGAAAAGGAAGAGGCGTTATAAGAACAATGATAAAAATACTATTTATATGCCACGGCACTCTTTGAAAGCTTCGCCCAAAAGCCAGTAAAATCACAGTCTGAAGGGCATAGGCGGTTAGAAAATAACCCAAAAATAACCCACAGTATTTTGTGCAGATATGTCTGGGATGCAATATGATAGAATGGTTACAAGAAAAATTTGTAGGAATATAAAGATATGGAATTAAGATTATTACGCTATTTTTTAACAGTAGCAAAAGAACAGAGCTTTACAAAAGCAGCAGAACAATTGCATATTACCCAGCCAACGCTATCCAGACAAATGGCGGCATTTGAAGAGGACCTGGGAATAACATTATTTATTCGAAACGGGAAGAAAATATCGCTCACTGATGAAGGAATTTTATTAAAAAGGCGTGCCTTGGAGATTCTTAATCTTGAGGAAAGGACGCTTGAGGAACTGAAAGGAAAAGAAGAGGTTGTAGAGAGCACGATAACCATTGGATGCGGTGAATTTGCAGCAGTGGAGACATTGGCGAAGATATGTAAAACATATAAAGAAAAATATCCGCTGGTTCAGATTGTATTGCATACTGCAACAGCAGATGCAGTGTATGAGATGATGAACAAAGGACTTGTAGATATTGCATTATTCATGGAGCCGGTGGACACCGAAGGGCTGGATTATATCCGGATCACAGATTGCGATCACTGGTGTGTCGGAATGCGGCCGGATGATCCGCTGGCAGAAAAAGAGTTTATAAAAAAAGAAGATCTTATTGGAAAGCCCTTGATCCTGCCGGAAAGAATGAACGTTCAAAGTGAACTTGCCAACTGGTTTGGTAAAGACTTTTCAAAATTACAGATTGCTTTTACGAGTAATCTTGGAACGAATGCCGGAGTTATGGCGGCAAATGGACTGGGGTATCCAATTTCAATTGAGGGTGCTGTAAAGTATTGGCGAGAGGATATTCTTGTACAGCGAAGAATTTCTCCTGAAATCACGACCAGTACGGTGATTGCCTGGCGACGGAATATCCCATATTCTTTGGCAGTCCGTAAAATGATCGAGGAGATTAATGCTTTTCAGGCATAAAACAAAATTCAATATAAGCATTAGACATAATGAAGCGATAGAGCTTAAAATAGATGTGTAAGATGAATGTAAATCTTATACATCTATTTTTTGTGAAAAATACGTATAGAAAGGGGCTTTTTATTATGAGTAAAAAATTAGTGGCATTTTTCAGTGCAAGCGGAACAACAAAAAAAGTAGCACAGATGATCGCAGAGGAAGCAAAAGCGGATTTGTTTGAGATTGAGCCGAAAGTTCCATATACAAAGCCTGATCTTGACTGGATGAATAAAAAATCCAGAAGCAGTGTGGAAATGAGTGATAAAAAATATAGACCGGCGATTATGAAAAAAGAGATGGATATGAGTTCTTATGACGAAATCCTTCTGGGATTCCCAATCTGGTGGTATGTGGCTCCGACAATCATCAATACATTTTTAGAAGCTTACGATTTCAGTGGTAAAAAGATTGTGCTTTTTGCAACATCCGGAGGAAGTGGATTTGGGAACACTGTGAAAGAATTGCAGTCATCTGCATCAGACGCAGTTATTACAGAAGGCAGACTGTTAAATTGTGGAACGAAACAGGAAATCACTGAATGGGTAAACTCTTTATAAATAACAGCGTTATGGAGGTATACAGAATATGGGAAAAATAGTACAGACAGCAGGGAGAAATACACTTGGTGAATTCGCACCGGAATTTGCACATTTTAACGATGATGTACTTTTCGGCGAAAACTGGAATAACCAGGACATCGATGTAAAAACAAGAAGCATTATCACAGTGGTTGCTCTGATGGCTTCCGGAATTACGGATTCTTCTTTAAGATATCATCTTCAAAATGCAAAAAATCATGGTGTGACACAAAAAGAGATTGCTGCAGTGGTCACACATGTCGCATTCTATGCAGGTTGGCCAAAAGCATGGGCTGTTTTCAATCTTGCAAAGGAAGTGTGGGAAACAGGCGAAGGAGATTTGCCATACGAAGAGGAAGCGATGCGGGCGCATGCAAAAGAGATGGTATTTCCAATTGGTGAACCAAACGATGGCTTTGCACAGTATTTTTCTGGCAGAAGTTTTCTTGCACCAATCTCTACATCTCAGGTTGGAATTTTCAATGTGACATTTGAACCAGGATGCAGAAATAACTGGCATATCCATCATGCAAAAAGTGGAGGCGGACAGATTCTGGTATGCGTTGCCGGAAGAGGATATTATCAGGTGGAAGGTAAAGAAGCTGTAGAAATGAAGCCAGGCGACTGCATCAATATTCCGGCAGAAGTGAAACACTGGCATGGCGCAGCACCGAATGAATGGTTTTCACATCTGGCAATAGAAGTTCCGGGCGAAAATAGTTCCAATGAATGGCTTGAACCGGTAAGTGATGAAGAATATGGGAAATTACAATAGGAAGCTGAAGGAAATGTTTGATGACAGTATTGTATTGAATAATGGAGTGAAAATTCCACACCTTGGTCTTGGAATCTGGTTTATTGATGAGGATAAGACTGCTGACGCTGTAAAAGCAGCCGTGGACAAAGGTTAATCAGTGCGAAGATAGATAATATAGAGGGAAATCGTGCGGCATCCCCGGTAGTAACAACCGGGTACTATAATTACATTATAACAGTAAAAATGTTTTTATCAAGGAGAAATATATATGCTTTATAATCCTCAGCTTGAAACTTTTTTGTGTGTTGTAGAGTCAGGGAGCTTCAGTAAGGCAGCAGAAAAACTGTTTATTACAGCACCGGCAGTGATCAAACAGATTAATTCTCTGGAAAGCAGTCTGAATCTGCAGTTATTTGACCGTACCCATAGGGGACTTATTGTGACAGAAGCGGGAAAATCTATTTATAAAGATGCCAAGTATATTATTCAATACAGTAAAGAATCTCTGATCAGAGCCGAAAATACAATGCAAGGCGATAAAGAAGTCATTCGTGTAGGTATTTCACCAATGACACCTCCGCAGATTTTTGGCAGTTTATTTCCCAAAATACAGGAACTTTATCCAGAGATAAAGTTTCAGTTGATCCCGTTTGAAAATACTCCGGAAAATGCCAGAGAAATCCTTGGCAATCTTGGACAGAATATTGATGTAGTTGCAGGGATTTTTGATGATACACTGCTGGATCTTCGTAAATGCAGAGGAATAGAGATCAGCAGAGAAGAATTCTGCTGTGCAGTATCTATCCATCACCGTCTTGCTAAGAAAGAATACCTGGAAATCCAGGATTTGTATGGAGAAAATCTTATGCTGATCCACAGGGGATGGAGTGAATATATAGATATTCTAAGAGATGATCTCTGGGAACATCACCCGGAAATACAGATTGTGGATTTTGATTTTTACAATATGGAAACTTTTAACCGCTGCGAAAACAGTAATGATGTTTTGCTTGCTGTAAAGAGTTGGGAGAGTATTCATCCCCTTATGAAGATTATTCCCGTAAACTGGAATTACGGAATTCCCTTCGGACTTCTGTACTCCCAGGAACCCTCCAGAAAAGTTAAAAAAGTTCTGGATGCCATTGAAAGAACCAGAGACTTATAACCAAAAGTATATAGTGCATAACCAAATGAGACTTCTGCCGGAGTCTCATTTTTTTTATAATAGAATAGTGAGAATGTTCATAAAGTATTGATTCATAATAAATGAACCAGGCAGTAAAAAGGAGGAAATTTGGAATTGAATAACTTTATTTTTGAAAACTCTACAAAAGTATTTTTTGGAAAAGGATGCGTGAAAGAATATCTTTCCTGTTGGGCCGGTAAATTTGGAGAAAGAGTTCTGCTCGCGTATGGCGGCTGTTCCATTAAGAAAAATGGTATTTATGAAGAAGTGACGAGTATTCTTGAAAAAGCAGGAAAAACTGTGATCGAATTTTCCGGAATCATGGCAAATCCTACTTATGAAAAAGTCTTGGAAGGGGCAAAGATCGCCAGAGAGAATGAGGTAGACTGGATTCTTGGAATTGGCGGTGGTTCAGTTATGGACTGCTGCAAAGCAGTATCCCTTGCTGCTATCAGTAAGAAAGATATCTGGAAAGAATACTGGGCAAAGCCAGGAATTATTGATTTTGAACCGTTACCTCTCGGGGTGATCGTCACTGTCGCAGGAACAGGAAGCGAATGTAACGGCGGAGCCGTGATTACAAACGAAGGACTGAAAGTAAAAACAGGTCGGGATTACCCGAAATGTAATCCGAAATTTGCTTTAATGGATCCGGAGTATACTTATACAGTTCCTGTCAGACAGATGGTTTCCGGAAGTTTTGATATCTTGTCGCATATCATGGAGACATATTTCAGTGAACCGGACGTAAGCAATGTATCTGATGATATTTCCGAAGCATTGATGAGAAATGTAATCCAGAATCTTCGTGTGGCAATAAAAAATCCAGAAGACTATACAGCACGCAGTAATCTTATGTGGGACGCAACTATGGCAGAAAACCGTGTCATCAAGCTTGGTAAAAAGTGTGATTTTGAATGTCATCAGATGGAACATCAGATTGGAGCTTTTACAAACTGTAATCATGGAGAGGGACTTGCAGTGTTGCATCCGGTTTATTATCGACATATTTATAAATATGGTCTGAAAAAATTCGTCCGTTTCGCAGAAAATGTCTGGCAAATCAGAAGAGGTGATATGACTGATGAAGCACTGGCAGAAGCAGGAATAAATGCGCTGGCAGATTTTATCAGAGAGATTGGACTTCCGACCAGTCTGAAAGAGCTTGGAGTTACGGAGGATATTGATCTGAGAGAAATTGCAGATTCCTGTAATCTGTCAGTTGGAAGTTATAAAAAAATGACACATGAAGAAATCCTGGAAATCTTCAGGGAATGTATAAAAATCTGGGGTATCAGAAATGCACAGAAAAAAGAGATGTTATTTTGTGGAGATTTTAGTAATTTGTTTTTATGTTCTGTTTGCCTGCAGCGTTATCGTTGCAGGCAGTGAACAGGATTCGGCAGGGAAAGAGGACACTGGAAATAAGATGAACACGAAAAAAGAAAGAGAAACTGTTTATGACCGCCATACCAAAGTTCAGGATGTAATAAATGATCCGGCATTTGGAAGTTATGGACGCCTGATCTTTCCGGTAGATATACAGATTGACAATAGCCTGGAACTGGAAGATGTAGAGGAAATCCTTCCATGGTACAGTGAAGTAAATCCGGACAAAACTGTGGAAATTGCAAATTATATGAAAAATCAGGCTGCCAGAGATGAACAGATTTTTTATGACATTTATACAGATGAAGAGAAGGCAGCAGACCCGGAAAAAGAGGAGACAGGACTGTTCTTTTTCCGTGGAGATCCGGGAGAGAAGTTTGCTGTTTTAAATGCAGGCGGAGGATTTATGTATGTTGCCGGAATGCAGGATAGTTTTCCGCATGCACTAGAATTATCAAAAAAGGGATACAATGCGTTTGCTCTGATCTATCGTCCAGGAGCGCAGACTGCCTGTGAGGAATCTTTCAAAGGCAATTGCCTTTATTTCAGATCATGCAGAAGAACTTCAGGTGGATCCGGATGATTATTCTCTGTGGGGTGGTTCTGCCGGAGCAAGAATGGCAGCATGGGTAGGCACTTATGGAACTTCTGCATTTGGTGAAAAAGAATATCCCGCACCAACAGCAGTGATCATGCAGTATACGGGACTTTCAGAAATTACAGGAGAAGAGCCGCCAACTTACGCATGTGTAGGAACAAGTGATGGCATTGCATCATACCAAACCATGTCTACGCGAATCAACAGGATAAAAGCCAACGGTACAAATGCAGAAATAGAAATCTTTAAAGGGCTTTCCCATGGTTTTGGACTGGGAGAAGGTACTGCCGCAGAAGGATGGCTGGATCATGCAGTTGAGTTCTGGGAAAACAATATGGGGTAAACCTGAAATGAAACCAAAAATAAAATTAAAAATATGCATAGATATACTGATGACAGCGGCACTGCTTTTTCTGATGCCCTATGAACTGGTTGGAAGAGCAGCACATGAATGGATTGGAACAGAGATATTTTTACTCTTTATCCTGCATCATATATTAAACAGGAAATGGACTGCCCATATGTTCAAGGGAAAATATACAAAATTCCGTATCCTCCAGACGATATTAGTGGCAGCAATTTTTATCAGTATGATCGGGAGCATGGTAAGCGGTATTCTGTTGTCAGAATATGTATTTGCAGCTATAAAAATCAAAGGCGTTGCAAATATGGCAAGAAATATTCATATGCTTTGTGCCTACTGGGGATTTATCCTGATGTCTCTGCATCTGGGACTACACTGGAACATGTTTCTCAAGATGCTTGACAGGAAAATACACTTCCCTGCCGGAAAGAAAAAATATATATTCCGGATTTTGGCAGGAGTAATTGCTGCCTACGGATGCCATGCATTTATTAAACGCCAGATTGGAAGCTATATGTTCCTGAAAAAACACTTCGTTTTCTTTGATTATACAGAACCACTGATATTTTTTATGTTAGATTATATTGCTGTTATGGGTCTTTTTATTGCAGTCGGATATTACCTTGGTCTGTTCCTGAGAAAAAATCATTAGAGATTAAATCTGTTTTTTAACCGAGTCAAGCTGTGAAGCAGCTACTCGGTTATGAGCAAGTAGCGAAGCGGATTGCGAATATCCGCTTTGACTTAAAATAACCGGAACATATCAGGGAAATATGTTCCGGTTATTTTATGAAAGCTATGTTTGTGACTGATTACCAGTTTTTCTTTTCGGTTTCGCTTTTGTGGTTGTTTTTTCGCTCTTCTACCATTTTTGCGAACCATTCTACCATATTCGGATCATAGTGAGAGAAGAAAGAGCTTGTCTTTTTGTCTAACTGTGTGATCTTTTCCATATCTTCTGCTGAGAGGGTGAAGTCAAATACATTAAGATTCTCTACCATACGTTCATAATGTGTGGATTTCGGAATGACTACAACGCCTCTCTGGATATGCCAGCGCAGGATAACCTGAGCACTTGTTTTGCCATACTTTGCACCGATTTCCTTTAATACAGGTTCCTCAAAAAGACCGCCGCGCCCCTCTCCGAATGGAGCCCATGCTTCAATCTGAATGTTATATTTATCCATCCATTTCTTTGCTTCAATCTGCTGATTGTGAGGATGTGTTTCTACCTGATTGACCATTGGACGGATATTTGCAAATGAAGCAATATCTACAAGACGGTCAGGATAAAAGTTTGATACACCGATCGCACGTACAGTACCCTCTTTATATAAGTCCTCTAATGCATGCCATGCTCCATAGTAATCAGAAAACGGCTGATGCAGAAGAAGCAGATCAAGATAATCTGTTTTCAGCTTTTTCAGAGATTCTTCCACGGATTTTCGGCAGGCATCATAACCATAATGTTCTACCCACACTTTTGTGGTAAGAAAGATTTCTTCTCTTTGAAGTCCTGATTTTTGAATTGCGTTGCCGACTTCCTCTTCATTAAAGTAGCTCTGGGCGGTATCCAGACTTCTGTATCCGGCTTTTAACGCATCCAGGACGCAACGCTCACATTCATCCTTTGTTACCTGATATACGCCATATCCCATGATCGGCATTTTGACGCCATTAGAAAGTGTTACATATTCCATTGTAGCTTACTCCTTTCGTGTTGTTTCTTAGTTCTCTTTTATTATAGAAAATGTAAATTCCAAATTGAAGATTCTCTTTGTTTTGCAGTTTAAACCTTTTGGTAAAGTCTGAGAAAATAATAAGCAGTATAAACCATGAGGTATATACTGCAAAACTAATAGAATCTTCCAGTTAAAGTGGAAAGATTATATAATATAGTCAGAAACAAAGTTGAAAAGGAGAGTCGGAAAATGGAATATACAACATTAAATAATGGAATCAAAATGCCAAT
>NZ_JBWJVP010000181.1:0-24761 GCF_056339915.1 Blautia sp. ZXY-1-B12
GGGAGCATGATCTTTGTTATTGTATCTATACTTCTGGTTCCACAGGCAAGCCCAAGGGTGTGCTGATCGAACATATCAACCTTGCCAATTTTGTAAATCCGGATCCGAAAAATGCGGAAACTTATGGTTATGTCAGCAGGGGATCGGTTTCTACTTTCCATGGCAGCCATGACCTTTGATGTGTCTGTTCTGGAGGAATTTCTGCCACTTACCAACGGGATGACTGCGGTGATCGCCTCTGATGAGGAGATTCTGAATCCTCTTATGCTGGGTGAGCTGATCGTCAGAAATAAAGTGGATATTATGACCACAACTCCTACTTACCTGTCCAATATGATCGATCTGCCCCAGCTTGAAAAAGCAGTTTCTCAGATTAAGGTGTTTGATGTAGGTGCAGAGGCTTTTCCTCCGGCTCTGTATGACAAGATTCGCAGAGTAAACCCGGATGCTTACATTATGAATGGTTATGGACCTACGGAAACTACCATCAGCTGTACCATGAAGGTAATTACGGACAGCAGAAACATTACCATTGGTACGCCTAACGGTAATGTGAAGGTATATATTGTAGATAAAGAGAATAAGATCCTTCCGGACGGAGAGACCGGAGAGCTTGTGATCGCAGGACTGGGCGTTGGCAGAGGTTATATGAATCTGCCGGATAAAACAGAGGCTGTATTCATTGATCTTAACGGCGAGAGAGCTTATAAGACCGGTGACCTTGCAAGGATCAGCCCTGAGGGTGAGATTGAATTTTTCGGAAGAATAGACAATCAGATCAAGCTTCGCGGTCTGAGGATTGAGCTTGGTGAGATCGAGGAAGTGATCAATTCCTATGAGGGAATCATTACCAGCATTACTCTGCCTGTAGATAACAAATTCCTCTGCTGCTATTTTATGGCTGACCGCCAGATCAATACAGAGGAGCTTTCTGCCTATGCATCAGAGTCCCTGGCTCATTATATGGTTCCTGAGGTTTTTGTCCAACTGGAAAAGATGCCTGTGACACAGAATGGTAAAATTGATAAGAAAGCACTGCCAAAGCCGGCTGCACAGCCAAAGAATCTGAAAGAACCCCAGACTCCTATGCAGAAGAAGATTTTTGAAATCGTTGCAGACGTTGTGGAGAATGATTTTTTTGGAACTGACACAAGTTTTTACAGGGCGGGGCTGTCTTCTATCAGTGCCATGAAGCTTTGTATTCTGATTTCAGAGGAATTCGGAGTGACTGTGAAAACCAGTGATATCCACGAAAACAATACGGTGGAGAAACTGGAAAAATATGTGATGCTTGCACCGAAGATCAGAACCTATGAAAAGAGAGAAGTTTACCCTCTTACCGGCTCCCAGAAGGGTATTTTTGCAGAGTGCATGAAGAATCCTGAGAGTACGGTATACAATATTCCGTTCCTGTTTGAACTGGAAAGCTCTGTTGACGTTCAGAAGCTGTCAGATGCCATTTCTCAGATGATCGCTGCACATCCGTATCTGCTGACAAAGGTTTATTTAAGTGACAGCGGAGAGATGGTGCAGAAGCCTTGTGAGGAAGCCTTTGTACCAGAGGTGGTACAGACCACAAATGAGCAGTTTGAAAAGATGAAAGATGAGCTGGTGCGTCCCTTTAAGCTGGAAAAGGGACGGCTGTTCCGGGCGGGGATTTATGTGACAGAAGACAGGAAATATCTTTTTACAGATTTCCACCATATCCTGGCAGATGGTAATTCCTATGATATTATTTTTGAGGATATTGATCGGGCCTATCTGGGTGAGAAATTGGAGAAAGAATCCTACACAGGCTTTGATGCTGCCCTTGATGAAGAACAGCAGATGAAAGAGGGAAAATATAAGAAGGCCGAGAAATATTATGACAGTATTTTCGAGGGAATTGAGACAGAATCCCTGCCTCTTCCTGACTGCTCAGGAAAGACTCCTGAGAGAGGATATCTGTCGATGCCTGTGGACACCGGAGAGTCTCTGGTACTTTCTGCCTGCGAGAAGCTGGGGGTTACTCCAAACATTCTGTTTACAGGTGTATTCGGCATTCTCATGAGCAGATATTCCAATTCCGAGGAGAGTCTTTTTGCAACTATTTATAATGGAAGAAATGATTCCAGACTGGAGAATACAGTCTGCATGCTTGTAAAGACTCTGCCGGTTTACTGTTCCTGTGATCCGAAAGTCACCATACAGGCCTATATGACAGAGCTCTCTGAGCAGATTCTGTCTTCCATGGCAAATGATATTTTTCCGTTCTCTGATATCTGTGCAAAGTACGGGATTAATTCTGATCTGGTATTTGCATATCAGGCAGAGCTTGGGGATGATTTCCCGATCGGGGATACCGTTGCCAGGGGTCATGACCTTTCTCCGGATATGTCAAAGATGCCTCTGTTGATCCAGGTAAGAGAATACGATCATAAATATGTGCTTACTGCAGAATACCGCAGTGACATGTACAGTGAAGCCTTTGTACGTGGAATGCTGGAATCCTATGAGGCAGCTATGGATTCCCTGCTGAAAGCAAAATATATTTCGGAAGTTTCTGTTCTTTCCCAAAATGGAGCGGACAAAATTGCGGAATTTAATAATACTGCCTGCGAATATGACAGAAGTAAGACCATCGCTGATATGTTTGAGGAGCTGGTACAGACCATTCCTGACCATACGGCTGTGGTATTTAAGGATAAAAAATATACTTACAGAGAACTGGATGAGATCAGTGACAGACTTGGAAAATATATCGCATCCCAGGGAATTGGCAGTGAAGATGTTGTTTCCATTCTGATCCCCCGCTGTGAATATATGGCGATCGCACCGATGGGCGTGATAAAGGCAGGTGCAGCTTACCAGCCTCTGGATCCAACCTATCCCAGGGACCGCCTGATGTACATGATGGAGGATTCCTCTGCAAAGCTTCTCATTGCTGACAGAGAGCTTCTTCCTCTGGTAGACGGATATAAAGGACCGGTGCTGTTTACAGATCAGATCTGGCAGCTGGAGGATAGGGATGTTGTGCTTAAGAAGCCGCAGCTGCATGATCTGTTTATCCTTTTGTATACTTCCGGTTCCACAGGTGTGCCAAAGGGCTGTATGCTGGAATATGGAAATATTACTGCTTTCTGTCACTGGTTCAAGAGGTATTATGGCATAGATTCGGATTCCAGGGTAGCTGCATATGCTTCCTTTGGTTTTGATGCCTGCATGATGGATATTTACGGTGCCATCACAAACGGTGCACAGCTTCACATTATTCCGGAGGAGATCCGTCTGGATTTCATTGGACTGCAGCGCTATTTTGAGGAAAATGGCATCACGCATTCCTTTATGACTACTCAGGTGGGAAGGCAGTTTGCGCTGGAGATGGATTGTAAGAGCCTGAGATATCTTTCTGTAGGAGGAGAGAAGCTGGTTCCATGTGAGCCGCCAAAAGATTATAAGTTTATTAATGCTTATGGACCTACAGAGGCGACTATTTTTACGACTGTATTTGAAGTGGACAAATATTATCCAAATGTCCCGATCGGAAAAGCACTTGACAATGTGAAGCTTTATATTACAGACAAGCTGGGGCATATGCTTCCTCCCGGTGCATGCGGAGAGCTGATGATCACCGGCTGGCAGGTTTCCAGAGGATATCTTAACAAGCCGGAAAAAACTGCCGAGGTCTATACAAAGAATCTTTATGATGATACACCGGGATACGAAGTGATGTATCATTCAGGTGATGTGGCAAGATTTCTTCCGGATGGAAATATCCAGATCATTGGCAGAAAGGATTCCCAGGTTAAGATCAGAGGTTTCAGGATTGAGCTTTCTGAGGTTGAGGAAGTGATCCGCAGATATGAGGGCATCAGGGATGCCACTGTAGTTGCCTTTGATGATCCAAAGGGTGGAAAATATATTGCTGCCTATGTGGTATCGGACAGCACTGTTGATATCAATGCCCTGAATGATTTTATTAAAGAGACAAAGCCTGCCTATATGGTACCTGCAGTTACCATGCAGATTGACAAAATTCCTCTGAACCAGAACCAGAAGGTAAATAAAAAGGCTCTTCTTCTGCCTGAGAAAAAAGCAGCGGAGATCATTAAGCCTGAGAATGAGGTTCAGCAGATATTATTTGACTGTATCGCAGAGGTTCTGGGGTATACGGATTTTGGGATTACCACAGATATTTATGAGGCAGGTCTGACATCCATCACTGCCATTAAGCTGAATATCCTGATCTCCAAAGCCTTTGACATTGTGATCAAAACTTCAGATATTAAGAATCATCCCACTATCCGAATGATGGAGGAATTTGTAAAAACTGCGGGAAAAGAAAGCAAAAGAGAAGTACAGGAAAGTTATCCTCTTACCAACACTCAGGAGGGGATTTTCATTGAGTGTACTGCAAATATGGGTTCTACCATTTACAATATCCCGTATCTGTTAAAGCTTGATAACAAGGTGGATCTGGACAGACTGGCAGAAGCCATTGACAGTACTGTTGAGGCGCATCCTTATCTGAAAACCCGTCTGTTTATGGATGACAACGGAAATGTACTTCAGAAACGAAACGATGGGCTCAGTTATAAAACACCGATTTTAAACGGAATGAACAGAGACACTCTGGTACGTCCATATATGTTGTTTAATGAACAGCTTTTCCGGTTTGAAATCTACAGAACCTGTGATGGCAATTATCTGTTCCTGGACCTTCACCACATTGTTGCCGATGGTACATCTCTGGCTATTATAATTAATGATATTAACAGAGCTTACAGCGGTGAGAAGCTGGAACCGGAAGGTTATACTTCCTATGATCTGGCACTGGATAACAGAGATGCCCTGGCAGGTGATATCTATAAAAATGCAGAGAATTATTATAAGTCAGTATTTGAACATGCAGGTGGAAGCATCAGCTTCTATCCGGACAAAAACGGTGCGGCTCCAACAGCAGAACTTTACCACAGAGAGACCAGAATCCATTTCCGTGCAGGATGTGAAGGAATTCTGTAAAAAGCATGGAATTACGGAGAATGTATTCTTCATTTCCGCTTTTGGTATCACACTTGGAAAATATAATTTCAAAAAGGATGCTGTATTTACCACTATTTACCATGGAAGAAACGATTCCAGACTTTCGGAAACAGTGGGTATGCTGGTAAAAACACTCCCTGTTTTCTGTGATTTCTCAGGAACAGCCAAAGATTGCCTGAGCGGTGTACAGAAACAGCTGATCGATTCCATGAACAACGATATTTATCCTTTCTCACAGATCAGCCATGAGTTTGATATTAAGGCAGATGCCATGGTTATTTACCAGGGCGACAATTTTGCTTTTGACACCATTGGTGGGGAATATGCACAGGAGGAGCCTGTCAGCCTGAACATGGCAAAGGCACCGGTTTCTGTCAGCATTTCCATTGAAAAGAACAGATTTGTCTTTGAGATTGAGTACAGAGGGGATATGTACCATGAGGAAACTATCCGGTATCTGGCTGACAATCTGGAAACCACTGCAGAGGGAATCTTAAGGGAATGCGATCCGGCTGATATCCGGCTGATGTTTGAGGAAGAAACTCAGATGGAGGATATTCCGGAACATGCAGGAAAGACCTTCATAGATCTGTTTAAGGAGATGGCTGCCAGATATCCGGACAGACCGGCAGTGCGGGATGACTCCGGAGATTTTACTTACAGAGAGTTGGACAGAATGTCTGATTATATTGCTCAGAAGCTTACGGAAAACGGATTTGGCCCGGAACAGGCAGCAGGTATCCTGTGCGGCAGGACAAAGGAATATACAGTAGCCTATGTGGGTGTTATGAAGGCCGGCGGAGCCTATGTTCCTCTGGATCCGGAGTATCCACAGAGCAGAATTGAATATATGCTGAAGGATTCAGGAGCAAGAAATCTTCTTGTGATCGATCAGTATCAGAATCTTGTGGAATTTTATGACGGAAATGTGATCAGTCTGGACAGTGTGTCAGATGAGGCTGAGGATTTTGAACTTTCTGCAGAGCTTATTTCTCCGAAACCGGAGAACCTTGCCTATATGATCTATACCTCAGGCTCCACAGGAAAGCCAAAGGGTGTTATGATTGAGCACAGAAATCTGTTGAACCTGATCGAATATATCACACTGAGCAGAAATACTTCACCGGATGACATTGTGGCAGAGTTTGCGAGCTTCTGTTTCGATGCGTCAGTGATCGATCTGTTTGCACCTCTTACCGCAGGAGCAGTCCTGTATATTTTACCGGAGAGTATCCGTAAGGACGCCATTGCCATAAGCAGATATATAAAGGAAAAAGAGATCACCACCGTAACCTTCCCTACCCAGATGGGAGAACTGGTTACAGAACTTCTGGAGGATGCACCTGCTCTTAAATTTGTTACACTTGGCGGCGAGAAATTCAAGCATTACCGTAACCGTACCTATCAGATGATCAATGGCTACGGTCCTACAGAGAATACGGTTTCTTCCACAGAGTTTTTGGTAGACAGACAGTATGACAACATCCCGATCGGAAAATCACAGCGGAATGTGCGCAGCTACATTGTGGATGAGAATCTGAACCGGCTTCCGGTGGGTGCGTCCGGCGAACTTTGTCACGCAGGAAGGCAGATTGCCAGAGGATATCATAATCTTCCGGAAAAAACAGCATCTGTGTTTGTAGAAAATCCATTTGCTGTATGTGAGCAGGAAAGCCGTCTTTACAGGACCGGTGATATGGTCCGCATGAAAGGCGACGGAAATATTGAGTACATAGGCCGGATCGATTCACAGGTGAAGATCAGAGGATATCGTGTGGAGCTTGGTGAGATCGAAGGTGCCCTTCTGAAACATGAGCTGGTGAAAAATGCAGCCGTTACAGTAATTGAAAAGGGTGGAAATAAATATATCACAGCTTATTATACAGGAGAAGCCATCCCGGAGGATGAACTGAAGACCTTCCTGGAGCCGCTGATCCCGGATTATATGATGCCGTCTTTCTTTGTCAGCATTGAGGAAATGCCTGTGACACCGGGCGGTAAGATTGATAAAAAAGCACTGCCAATGCCGGAGGTAACCACGAACACTGCCAGCTATGTAGAGCCAGTTACAGCAGCTCAGAGAGCACTCTGTGAGATTTTTGAGAAAGCACTGGGAATTGAAAGAGTAGGGATTGAGGACAACTTCTTTGAACTGGGCGGATCTTCCCTTACTGCATCCAAGGTTGCTGTTATGTGTCTGTCAAAGAATATTTCACTGGTATATGCGGATATTTTCAAATATCCTACTGTACGGGAACTTGCAGCTCTGGTTGATGATGACGGAGTTACAGAGGCTGCACAGAGCAAGAATGAATTTTCGGATTATAACTATAACAGGATCCAGAATGTGATCAGCGCAAATACAGAAGAAAATGCAGACCGGATCACAAAGGAAAAGCTGGGAGATATTATGGTCACAGGTGCCACAGGTTTCCTGGGGATCCATGTCCTTAAAGCATTCCTTGACAATTATGACGGTAAGGTTTACTGTCTTGTACGTAAGGGCAAATATGAATCGCCTGAAAAGCGAATGATGAACATGCTGATGTACTATTTTGATGATCCATACAAAGAGCTGTTTGAAAGCCGTATTATCTGTGTGGATGGGGATATTACCTCAAAGGAACAGGTAACAGGATTTTCAGAATACAAATTCAGCACCATCATTAACTGTGCTGCCTGCGTAAAGCATTTTGCGGCTGATGATGTACTGGAAAGAATTAATGTGCAGGGTGTGGAAAATCTGATCGATTTCTGTAAGAATAACGGCCGCAGACTGATCCAGATTTCTACGGTTTCCGTTGCGGGAGAGGGTTCTGACGGTGTTCCGCCAATGTCCAGAGTTTTCTGTGAAAATGATCTGTACATCGGACAGAATATTACCAACGAATATATCCGTACCAAATTCCTGGCAGAGAGGGCGGTTCTGGAAGCAGTTTCCGAGGGACTGGACGGCAAGGTAGTCCGGGTAGGTAATCTGATGAGCCGAAACTCTGACGGCGAGTTCCAGATTAATTTCATTACCAATGGATTCCTTCGCAGCCTGAGAGGTTATGCGGCTGTAGGTAAATTCCCTATGGGCGGTATGCATGAGGTGGCAGAATTCTCACCGATTGATTCTACTGCGCTGGCAGTTCTGAGACTGGCTCAGACCGACCGGAGATTTACTGTATTCCATGCATGCAACAGCCATCATATTTATATGGCAGACCTGATCTACGCAATGCGCAGCTATGGATTCAGGATTGATATTGTAAGAGATGAGGAGTTTGAGGCAGCAGTGAAGGAATTTGCAAAGACCGGTCAGGATTCTGATGCGGTTTCCGGACTGATCGCCTATACCTCACATAATGAAAATGAAATCTATACCATTGATTACAGCAATCGTTTTACAGCACAGGTTCTGTACAGGCTGGATTATAAATGGCCGGTTACAGATGACAGATATCTGGAAAATGCAATTGCAGCACTTGACAGACTTACATTTTTTGATTGATTCAGGAGGGAAAATTACAATGGAAATTATCACAAAAACAGAAGGTAACAAAGCAACTATGGAAATCAGCGGATGGCTTGATACACAGACAGCTCCCCAGTTAGGGGAGGCTCTGTCCGGACTTGAAGACAGCATCACAAGCCTGGTATTTGATTTTACAAATCTGGAGTATATTTCATCTGCAGGCTTACGACAGGTGATCGTAGCCTACAAAAAAATGGCTCAAAAGGATGGATTTAAGATCATCAATGTTTCTGATGAGGTTTACGATGTATTCAGCCTTACAGGGTTTGACAGCAAGATCGATATTCAGAAGAAGTAACTGTTGATCAGATGCAGAAATTATACAGGATCAATATTAATCATTTTGAGGATCCGCTTAAGAATGAAAGGCTTCTGGATCTGGTTGGGATCAGAAGAAGAGAAAAGGTCATCAGGTATCGTATGCCTGATGACCGCAAAAGAAGTCTGGGTGCAGGGATCATCATCAGAAAAATCCTCGATGAAAACGGGCTTACGGAAAGCTGCCTGAGATATTCTGACAATGAAAAGCCGGTTGTGGATGGCCTTTTTTTTAATGTATCTCATGCGGGGGACTATGTTGTGGGTGTGCTGTCAGACTGCGA
The DNA here is from genome assembly GCF_056339915.1 of Blautia sp. ZXY-1-B12. Classification (NCBI taxonomy): domain Bacteria; kingdom Bacillati; phylum Bacillota; class Clostridia; order Lachnospirales; family Lachnospiraceae; genus Blautia; species Blautia sp. ZXY-1-B12. Next base: position 9,145 of record NZ_JBWJVP010000181.1, read on the forward strand.
AGTCGGGTGCGATATTGAGAAAAATGCCAATGCGCCTCTTGAGGTGGCAGAACATTATTTCTACCATTCAGAGCTTGCTTACATCAAGGCTGCGAAGAACAAAGATAAGGCGTTTTTTACGCTCTGGACATTAAAAGAAAGTTATATGAAAATGACAGGCAGAGGAATGAGCCTTCCTTTGGATTCTTTTGAAGTGGTTCCCACAGCAGAGGGGTTTGTCCTCGGAAAATCCTCAGAAAGGCCATGCTTTTTTGAGACAATGGAATTTGACGGTTATATTTTCTCGGTCAGCAGTGAGAGGGCTTTTTCTCTTCACAATCCATTGGAAATTGCTTTTGACGATATTTATGTATGATCACAGATGATTTTTCAGACACGCTCTAGAGTTCCAATCAGACAGGAAAGCGTATATGTCAGATATTGCTTCTGCTGTACGGGAGAACTGAGGAAGGCATCGGAGCAGGTAAACCAGGTGTAACAGGTATTTTTGGTTGCTGCTTTCCGGTGCTTTCTGTCAATTCCGGATCCGAGAGATTTCGGGATAACCGTATCCTCCTCCGGGAGATAATAGTAATCCTTATAATCTGCATAGTATTGTTTCAGTTTCCCGTCAGTTGTTTTGATAATTAAATTGATTTCTTCGTCTTTTCCTGTCAGATAGAAGTCGGTGTTTCCATTGGAAAATTCCTGTGGCAGTGTGCAGGGGAGCTTCAGCTTCAGGATCAGGTTGTCTCCGTCAAATTCACTGTATGTAACTTCATAATCTCCATCATAGATGCAAAGATATCCCAGCATATCAAAGATTCTTCCAAGTCCCAGCACATCCTCCAGGTTATGTCCAAGGATTTCATCAGCTGTAAAGGCATCTCTTTTTTTCAGAAAATCTTTGTAAAGTTTAATGCATTCCTTACCATTATCATAAATCCTGTCTTTGATCCCCAGAAATTCTTCCATGCAGGGCTGCTTCATGGCAGACAGTTTTAAAAGTGACTTTAACGGTTTTAATGTCAGGTAGAGATCCAGCGACTGTTTTCCTGTAAACGGAGAGGGAATTCCATATTTTTCATATCGTGCTTCCAGATAGGGCTGGTCAAATCGTTCTCCGTTGTAAGAAATCATCAAATTATATTGCTGAAGAAATTGTGAAAAAATTCTCAGAATTGTCTCTTCTTCACTGGCATTTTCGGCCATCCATTGATAAAAATTCCAAGTTTCATCTTCAATTCCAACAGCTCCGATCAGGTATAAATACGTGGAATTTCTTGATAATCCGGTGGTTTCAATGTCGTAAAAAACAGGTGTAAAATTGTATTTTTGGAAGAATTTTCCAGTGAAAAATTTAACAGTCTCAAAGTCTGGAAACCCTTGTAAAATGGGCATTTTTTTAACAATCATGTTAATAATTTTTCCTTTCTGAAATTGTTTTTAATTATACACAAGAAAATGAAATTTGGGTAGTGCTTTTTTTGAAAAAATGGTTTATATTATAAACAGGTTGATAAAAATGTACAAAAAAGTATATGGATTTTATCAAAAATAGAGCACTTTGGTGGTGCTTAATATAAAAGGAGGGAACGAAATGGGAATTTTAACCTTTAAGGGTGGTGTTCATCCTTATGACGGAAAAGAATTATCCAAGAACAGTCCGGTAGTGAAATATCTGCCAAAGGGAGATATGGTATATCCTCTTTCCCAGCATATCGGTGCTCCGGCTGCAGCGATAGTTCAGAAGGGAGACCATGTGCTCGCAGGACAGAAGATCGCAGATGCTGCGGGGTTTGTCTCATCACCGATCCATTCGTCTGTTTCCGGTACGGTAAAAGGAATCGAACCGCGCCTGACAGCAACAGGTTCTATGGTCAATTCCATTATCATTGAGAATGACCAGCAGTATGAAAGTGTGGAATTTACTCCTGCACGTCTGGAAGATCTTTCGAAAGAGGAGATTTTGGCGAGAATTAAAGAAGGCGGAGTAGTGGGAATGGGCGGCGCCGGATTCCCCACACAGGTAAAGCTTGCGCCAAAGGAACCGGAGAAGATCGATCATATCCTTGTAAACGGTGCCGAGTGTGAACCCTATCTTACCAGTGACTACAGAAGAATGCTGGATGACTCTGAGAAGCTGATCGAGGGCTTAAGAGTTATGCTGAAGCTCCTTGACAATGCGAAGGGATATATCTGTATTGAGGATAACAAGCCTGACTGTATTGCGAAACTGAAAGAAATGGTAAAAGATATTCCACGTATTGAAGTAGCAGAGCTGATGACCAAGTACCCACAGGGTGGTGAGCGTTTCCTGATCAAAGCTGTCACAGACAGAGAGATCAACTCTGCCATGCTTCCGGCAGATGCAGGATGCGTAGTTGACAACGTAGATACCGTAATTGCTGTTTATGAAGCCGTTATCCTTGGAAAACCTGTTATGGACCGTATCGTGACAGTAACAGGACAGGGGATTAAGAATCCGCAGAACTTTGATGTCCTTTCCGGAACAGATATGGCAGAGCTTATAGAAGCTGCCGGCGGACTGACAGACAATGTATCCAAAGTAATTTCAGGTGGTCCTATGATGGGATTTGCCATGTATGACACTCATGTACCATGTATTAAGACAAGCTCCGCATGTCTCTGCCTGGAGAAGGATGATGTGGCAGATGCCGAACAGACTGCATGCATTAACTGCGGCAGATGTGTAGGAGTCTGTCCCGGCCATGTCATTCCTGCAAGACTTGCAACCTTTGCAGAGCATGGTGACATGAAGAGCTTCCAGAAATTTGATGGTATGGAGTGCTGCGAATGTGGCTGCTGCAGTTATATCTGCCCTGCCAAGCGTCCGCTGACCCAGATGATCAAATCTATGCGTAAGATGGTTCTGGCAAGCCGTAAGAAAAAGTAAAAGGGGGACATCGTAATGGATCAGATGTTACATGTATCATCCAATCCCCATGTCCGGGATAAGATGACAACAAGCAAAATCATGCAGCTTGTGGCACTGGCGCTTCTGCCGGCCACACTGTTTGGAATTTATAATTTTGGCCTTCGTGCCTTACTGGTAGTAGTGATCACCGTCGCTTCCAGTGTATTCTTTGAGTGGATTTATGACAAGCTGATGCATAAGAAGAACACAATTACAGACTTCAGTGCAGTTGTTACAGGTTTATTACTTGCATTAAATATGCCTGCATCAATTCCGCTCTGGATGCCTGTACTTGGCAGTGCATTTGCGATTATCGTTGTAAAACAGCTCTTCGGTGGTCTGGGACAGAACTTCATGAACCCGGCACTTGCAGGAAGATGTTTCCTGATGATCTCTTTCGCAGGAAAGATGACAGATTTCGCAGTAAGCGACAGCTTCAGAGGTGTGGTAGATACTGTATCCGGTGCAACTCCTCTGGCAGCTCTGAAACAGAATGGATTTACAGACAGTTCTGTATCTGTATTACATATGTTTATCGGTGATATCCAGGGAACTATCGGTGAGACTTCTGCCCTTGCGATCCTGATCGGAGCAGCAATCCTTCTGGTTTTCAAGGTGATCGATCTGAAGATTCCGCTTACCTATATTGGAAGTTTCGCAGTATTTGTAATCCTTTACATGCTTGGAACAGGCAAGGGATTTGACGTGAACTATCTGTTCAGCCACATCTTCGGCGGTGGTCTTATGCTTGGTGCATGGTTTATGGCTACAGACTATGTCACAACACCGATCACACCAAGAGGACAGTATGTATACGGTGTCTGTCTTGGTGTACTGACTGCGGTCTTCCGTCTCTTTGGCGGTTCCGCAGAGGGCGTATCCTATGCGATCATTTTCTGCAACCTGTTAGTTCCGATGATTGAACGTGTGACTCGTCACCCGGCATTTGGGAAAGGGGGCAAAAAGGCATGAGTAACAGAATTATCAAAGATACCATAGCCATTACAGTGATCACACTGGTGGCAGGACTTGCCCTTGGTGTAGTCCAGGATATTACGGCAGATCCTATTGCAAAGCAGGAAGCTCAGGCGAAACAGGATGCTTATAAGGCAGTATTTGCAGATGCGGACAGCTTTGAGACAGTGGATGTGGATGCGGATGCCATGCAGTCTTATCTGGATGAGAACGGATATGCGGCACAGTCCATAGATGAGACTATGCTTGCCAAGGATGCTTCAGGCAATGAACTGGGATATGCATTTACAGTAACCACTTCCGAGGGTTACGGCGGAGATATCCAGTTTGCAATGGGTATCCAGGATGACGGTACCTTAAATGGAATTTCCATTCTTTCCATCGGTGAGACCGCAGGTCTTGGTATGAGAGCAAACACAGATGCATTTAAGGATCAGTTCAAAGATAAGAACGTAGATAAATTTGAATATACAAAGACCGGTGCCACAGCGGATGATCAGATCGATGCGTTAAGTGGTGCCACTATTACAACGAATGCCATGACAAACGGTGTTAATGCCGGATTATGTGCATTCCAGTATGAGAAAGGGGGAAATCAGTGATGAAACCAAACACACCTGCTGAACGTTTATATAACGGAATCATCAAAGAAAATCCTACCTTTGTACTGATGCTTGGTATGTGTCCTACACTGGCTATCACCACATCTGCAACCAATGGTATCGGAATGGGACTTACTACAACAGTGATCCTTGCAGCATCCAACTTAATGATCTCTCTTCTGAGAAACTTTATTCCGGACAGAGTGCGTATGCCTGCATTTATCGTAGTTGTTGCTTCCTTTGTAACAGTTGTACAGCTTCTTTTACAGGGATTTATCCCAAGCCTGTATGACTCCCTTGGAATCTATATTCCTCTGATCGTAGTTAACTGTATCATCCTTGGACGTGCAGAAGCATATGCATCCAAGAATAAACCGATTGCCTCTCTGTTTGATGGTATTGGTATGGGTCTTGGATTTACCTTAAGTATCACCTGTATCGGTGCAGTACGTGAGCTGATCGGCGCAGGTTCTCTGTTCGGACATCAGATCCTTCCTCTGGCAGATGCTACAGCAGGTAAGGCTGGTTATGAACCGATCACAATCTTTATCCTGGCACCCGGAGCATTCTTTGTTCTGGCAGCGCTTTCTGCATTACAGAACAAATTCAAAATCGGTGCAGCCAAACGTGGCATTGATCCAAGTAATCCTGATTGCGGCGGAAGCTGTGCAGCCTGTGGCAATACCATGTGTAAGGGAAAAAGGGGGTAATGGATTATGAAAGAACTTTTGATCATACTTGTAAGCTCAGCGATTGTAAATAACGTAGTCCTCAGCCAGTTCCTTGGCCTCTGTCCTTTCCTTGGTGTTTCCAAGAGTGTTGAGACAGCAGCCGGCATGGGCGGTGCGATCATTTTCGTTATTACACTGTCATCTTTTGTGACAGGTATTATTTACAATGCTATCCTGGTTCCTACGAACCTGACTTATCTGCAGACTATCGTATTCATCCTGCTGATCGCGGCGCTGGTACAGTTTGTAGAGATGTTCCTTAAGAAGACAATGCCTTCCCTGTATCAGGCACTTGGTGTGTATCTTCCGCTGATCACAACAAACTGTGCGGTTCTTGGTGTTGCCCTTACAAACGTGCAGAAAGAGTATAATGTTCTTCAGGGAACAGTGAACGGATTTGCAACAGCAGTGGGATTTACTATTTCCATCGTGCTGATGGCTGGTATCCGTGAGAAAATCGCATACAATGACATTCCAAAATCCTTCCAGGGATTCCCTACAGTTCTGCTGACAGCCGGACTGATGGCAATTGCCTTCTTCGGATTTTCAGGACTGATTTAAGGAGGGGACTGGTATGAATATAGGAGCAATTATCGCGGCAACTGTACTGGTTGCGGCAGTAGGTCTTTTTATCGGTGTTTTCCTTGGTGTTGCCGGTAAGAAGTTTGCTGTGGAAGTGGATGAGAAGGAAGTTGCTGTTCGTGAGGCGCTTCCCGGTAATAACTGCGGTGGCTGTGGTTATCCCGGCTGTGATGGCCTGGCAGCAGCAATCGCCAAAGGTGAGGCACCTGTAAACGGATGTCCGGTAGGCGGTGAGCCAGTCGGGAAAGTGATCGCAGCGATCATGGGACAGGAAGTTGTGGAGACTGCCCGTCAGGTGGCGTATGTGAAGTGTGCGGGTACCTGTGAGAAGACGAAGGATAATTATGAGTATACAGGTGTGGAAGACTGTGAGATGATGGCTTTCATTCCCGGTGGTGGTGCGAAGTCCTGTACTTATGGATGCCTTGGTTTTGGAAGCTGCGTGAAGGCCTGTCCGTTTGGGGCGATTGATGTTGTGAACGGTGTGGCGGTTGTTGATAAGGAGGCTTGTAAGGCCTGCGGTAAGTGTGTTGCCAAGTGTCCGAAGCATCTGATCGAGCTTGTGCCCTATGAGCAGACTACGTTTGTGCAGTGTAGTTCTCATGCGAAAGGTAAGGCTGTTACTTCTGCGTGTGAGGTTGGCTGTATCGGATGTAAGAAGTGTGAGAAGACTTGCCCGAATGGGGCGATTACGGTTGATAATTTCTGTGCGCATATTGATTATAGTAAGTGTACGAATTGTGGGGCTTGTAAAGAGGTTTGTCCGAGACATATTATTCAGTAATGGGAGGAAGAACTGCTGTGTGAAGGCATGGCGGTTCTTTTTTTCGATTAAGGGATGCGAATATATGTTTGCGTTATGGGGTGGGATGTGGTATGATGAATCGGAAGTGATGAATTTGGGACGGAGGATGTATCATGATTGCGTTTGTTCATGGAATGGCTGTGGATATGACTGAGAGCTCGGTGGTTGTTGAGGCCGGGGGGATTGGTTATGAGATATATATGACGGGGGCAGATTTGTCTGAGATTCGTATGGGGGAGGATGTGAAGGTCCATACTTATTTTAGTGTGAGAGAGGATGCCATGAAGCTGTATGGGTTCAGGGCTAAGGATGATCTGCAGATGTTTAAGCTGCTTCTTGGCGTGAATGGTGTGGGGCCGAAGGCTGCGCTGGGGGTTCTGGCGGGGATTACGGCGGATGAATTGAGGTTTGCAATTCTTTCGGATGATGTGAAGACGTTGTCGAAGGCTCCGGGTATCGGGAAGAAGACGGCTCAGAAGCTGATTCTTGAGCTGAAGGATAAGATGAAGCTGGAGGATGCGTTTGAATTGAAGCTGGCTCATGAGCAGGAGAGGGCAGCAGTGGGAGCCGGTGAGGTTTCGGATGGCAGGCAGGAAGCTGTTGAGGCTCTGGTTGCGCTGGGATACAGCAGTGCGGATGCGCTTCGGGCGGTGCGTAAGGTTACGGATGTGCCGCCGGATGATGTGGAAGGTCTTTTGAAGGCTGCACTGAAGAATTTTTAACTGAAGCAGGACTTTACGCTCTGGTAGATTGGATTGCCTGTATTGTTATAGAATTGTTATAGGTTAGGATGGGTAACAGATGGAGAAACGTATTATAACTACGGATGTGACGGAGGAGGATTTTTCTCTGGAGGGGAATCTCCGGCCGCAGACGTTGGATGATTATATTGGTCAGGAGAAGACCAAGAGTACTTTGAAGGTTTATATAGAGGCTGCGAAGCAGAGGCATGATGCGTTGGATCATGTTTTGTTTTATGGTCCTCCGGGGCTTGGTAAGACTACTCTTTCGGGGATTATTGCCAATGAGATGGGGGTTCATATGAAGGTGACTTCCGGGCCGGCTATTGAGAAGCCGGGGGAGATGGCTGCGATCCTTAAGTAATCTGCAGGAGGGAGATATTCTGTTTGTGGATGAGATCCACCGCCTGAACAGGCAGGTGGAGGAGGTCCTTTATCCTGCTATGGAGGATTATGCTATTGATATTATGATCGGGAAGGGAGCTTCTGCCAGGTCTATACGTCTGGATCTGCCGAAGTTTACACTGGTGGGGGCGACTACCAGGGCAGGACTTCTGTCTGCACCTCTTCGTGACCGTTTTGGTGTGATGCATCATCTGGAGTTTTATACTCATGAGGAGCTTAAGACGATCATTATCCGTTCTGCTCAGGTTCTTGGAGTGGAGATTGATGAGAAGGGTGCGGCTGAGATTGCCAAGAGATCCAGGGGAACTCCGAGGCTTGCCAACCGTCTGCTGAAGAGGGTTCGTGATTTTGCGCAGGTGAAGTATGATGGACGGATTACTTATGATGTGGCGTGTTTTGCGCTGAATCTTCTGGAAGTGGATCAGTATGGTCTGGATAAGATTGACAGAAGGATTCTTCAGACTATGATCGTGAATTTTCAGGGTGGTCCTGTGGGACTGGAGACTCTGGCTGCGGCGATAGGGGAGGATTCCGGTACGCTGGAGGATGTGTATGAGCCTTATCTGCTGCAGAATGGATTCCTGAACCGTACGCCGAGAGGACGTATGGCATCGGCGCTTGCGTATGAGCATCTGGGCTATCAGATGCCGGAGAAAAACTGAAGTTAAGGGTGTAAAAATATAAAAAAGTAAAAGTTTTTTAAAAATTCCTATACATTTCGACTGCTTTCGAGTATAATGAAGTAAATGTCCGGGGTTCCGGGCAGATTGAAGGAAGATACAGGAGGCTCGTACGGATGGCGGTCAAAAATACAGCAAAGGTAATCATAGGTGGTAAGATTATTACGCTGGGAGGCTATGAATCGGAAGAATATTTTCAGAAAGTAGCATCCTATATAAATAAAAAGATGGATGAGTTAAGTGCTATGCCGGGTTACAGCAGACAGCCCATGGAGACCAAGCATACACTTATCAGCCTGAATATTACAGATGACTATTTTAAGGCAAAGAAACAGGCGGAGGTTTTTGAACAGGATTTACAGCAGAAGGATCAGGAGATGTATGATCTGAAGCATGAGCTGATCTCGCTTCGTATGCAGATTGAGGAAGCGCAGAAGCATGAACAGGAAGCCCTGGAACAGAAGAGCCTTCTGGAGGGAAAGAATAAGGAACTGGAAAAGCAGATTGATGAGCTGCTGAAATAATAGAGGGGGGATTACTTCGGTGATTTCCCCTTTATGATTTGTTTCATATGTATTCGATTTGAATATTATAGCAATGCTCATAAATAATGCATTTAAGATGACTGTTATAGAAAACGTGAGGTATAGAATTGAAAAGAGAAGAGATTGAACTTCTGGCACCTGCCGGTTCCTATGAGGGATTTGAGGCAGCGATCGGTGCAGGTGCAGATGCGGTTTATGTAGGGGGAGCAGCCTTTGGCGCGCGGGCTTATGCGAAGAATTTCGGAGAGGAAGAGCTTTTGCGTGCCATTGATACTGCTCATATCCATGGCAGGAAACTTTATCTGACAGTGAATACGCTGTTGAAGAACAGGGAACTGTCTGAACAGTTGTATGATTATCTGCTTCCATATTATAAGGAAGGTCTGGATGCGGTGATCGTTCAGGATATGGGTGTGTTTAAGATGATCAGGGAGATGTTTCCGGGTATGCATCTTCATGCCAGCACGCAGATGACTGTGACAGGTCCGGAGGGGATGAAGTTTCTGGAAGAACAGGGTGCTTCCAGAGTGGTAACTGCCAGAGAGCTTTCCCTTGAGGAAATCCGGAGGATGCATGAGACAAGTCCTATCGAGATTGAATCTTTTGTCCATGGAGCTTTATGTTACAGTTATTCGGGACAGTGCCTGATGAGCAGTATCCTGGGTGGAAGAAGCGGTAACAGAGGAAGGTGTGCACAGCCTTGCCGTCTGCCTTACCAGACGGCGCTTTGTTGCGGGGAAAATGGCAGACGGTCAGAGAAAAGGAAAGCGCAAGAACTATGTCCTCTGAGTCTGAAAGATATTTCTACGATAGAGATTCTTCCGCAGATTCTGGAGGTTGGTGTTACTTCTCTTAAGATAGAGGGCAGGATGAAGCAGCCGGGATATACAGCAGGGGTAACTTCTGTATATCGGAAGTACCTGGATCTTCTTTTTGAGAAGGGAGCTGAGAATTACAGGGTAGCAGAGGAGGATAAGAGATATCTGCTGGATCTGTTTAACAGGGGAGGTTCCTGTACCGGTTATTATCAGATGCAGAATGGTCCGTCCATGATGGCATTCAGTAATGAGAAGAAAACAGGAGATGTCAGTCCTGTATTAAGAAAAAAGAAAGAAAAAATTCAGGGAACATTCATTCTTTTTCCAGGAAGTCCTGCTATACTGGATGTGTCATGCAGGGGAATCCATGGATTTGCGTCTGTGGGTGAGGTACAGTATGCGCAGAACCAGCCGCTGACAGAAGAGCGCATCCGTTCACAGATGGAGAAGCTTGGAAATACAGAATATGAGTGGGAAAATCTGGAAATCCAGATGGATGAGAATATTTTTATCCCGATGAAAATGCTGAATGAGGCGAGAAGAGAGGCACTGGAATCGCTGGAAAATGAATTGCTCAAACCATATAAGAGAGAAGAAAATAATGGGAAGAAACGCTTATCAGAGGATGCCGGAAGAAAAGCAGATTCGCCAAAGCAGAAAAATCTTCCGATTTATATTTCCTGTGAAGAAAAATCCACTGCACTGGCGTTATATAAAAGAGAGGGGATACATGGAATGTATCTGAACGCTGATGCCATGGAGGTCTGCCTGGATGACTGTGTAAGCAGAGGAATGGAGATGTATCTGTCTCTTCCGCATATTATGAGAGGTGAGATGCCCCGGGAGCTTCTTACCAGGATCAGAGAGTGGATGGACAGAGGAATGACAGGATTTCTGGTAAGAAATCTGGAGACTTTTGCAGTTCTGCGAAAGGCAGGTCTGGCTGAGAAATGTGTTCTGGATCACAGTATGTATACATGGAATGATGAAGCTGCTGATTTCTGGAAAGATCAGAAAGTCCTCAGAAATACGGTACCGCTTGAGCTGAACGAAGGGGAAATCCGCCACAGAGATAACCGGGACAGCGAGATGCTGATCTACGGATATCTGCCTCTTATGATATCGGCCCAGTGTGTGCATAAAAATCTTTACGGATGTAATCATAAGGAAGAAGGGGTAACTTTAAAAGACCGTTACGATAAAGAATTTACGGCGAAATGTATATGTAACCCATGGAAAACTGAGAATACAGATTTCTGTATACCCTGCTATAATATCATTTACAACAGTATCCCTTACGGCCTGTTGAAAGAGAAATCACAGATAGACAGACTTGGTGTCTCTTCCCTGAGACTTGCATTTACCATTGAGAAGCCTCAGGATGCGGTGAAGATATATGAAGAGTTCAGAGCTGTTTATCGTGATGGGAAGAATCCTCCGAAACGGGAATATACAAAGGGACATTTTAAAAGAGGAGCCGAGTAAGGCATATGATTAATGTAATTGTAGAATTATCCAAGTATGTGATCCTTACCCTGATGGTGATTTATACTTTTCACTGTTTCTATCTGGTGAAACAGCAGAGTGAGGAGGAGAGAAACGAATCGCTGCGCCAGCAGCTGATGCTTATCTTTTTTATGGATTTCACTGCGTTTCTGGTCATCTACCTGAAGACAGGTAAGTTTCAGGTCGTGTTGTTTTATATCGAAATGATGGCATTTTTTGCGGGAATCCAGATTTTGTACAGGATTTTTTATAAGAAAGCATCGATTTTACTGCTCAACAATATGTGCATGCTTCTCAGCGTAGGATTTATTATGCTGTGCAGGCTGGATGTTTCCACAGCTACCAGACAGCTGGTGATTGTGGCAGGCGTAAATGTGGTGGCATTGATCGTACCTGTCCTGATCAGGAAGATGAAATTTCTCAAGGACCTGACATGGGTTTATGCGGGAATCGGAATCGTTTTGCTGGCGGCGGTATTTGTGCTTGCAAAGACAAGCTATGGAGCAAAACTTTCCCTGATGGGAATCCAGCCTTCAGAGGCGATAAAGATTACATTTGTGTTCTTTATGGCGGCATTGCTGAGAAAAGGTGCTGATTTTTCAAAAGTGGTCCAGGCTACGGTAGTGGCGGGACTGCATGTGGGGATTCTTGTACTTTCCAGAGACCTTGGAAGTGCAGTGATCTTCTTTGCGGCATATCTTGTGATGATTTATGTGGCATCCAGAAATGTGGGATATCTGGCACTTGGTCTTGCAGGCGGATCTGCAGGGGCAGTTGTCGCATATCATCTGTTTGGCCATGTGCGTCAGAGAGTGACAGCCTGGAAGGATCCCATGGCGGTATATCAGAATGAAGGATACCAGATCGTCCAGTCACTGTTTGCCATTGGAACCGGCGGATGGTTTGGAATGGGATTGTGTCAGGGTTCGCCTGAGAAGATCCCTGTTGTCAAGAATGACTTTATATTCAGTGCAATCTGTGAGGAACTGGGTGGGATTTTTGCAATCTGCCTGATCCTGGTATGTATGAGTTTCTTTTTGATGATCGTAAATATTGCGCTTAAAATTAAGAAACCATTCTACAAACTGATCGCACTTGGACTTGGTACGGAATATGCATTTCAGGTATTTCTGACAATTGGCGGAGCAACGAAATTTATCCCTATGACAGGTGTAACTCTTCCTCTGGTCAGCTATGGAGGAAGTTCTGTCGCGTGTACAGTACTGATGCTGGCGATCATTCAGGGATTGTATATTTTGAGAGAAGATGAGGACGAAGAAATTGAGAGATATCGAAGAAAAGGAACGGCGCAGAGAGTTGAAGAAGCGCCAGAAGCGCAAAGCCCGGGAGATTTCTGAAAAGAGAAGGCCCCGTAACAGAGAGTATACACTGGTATCCTGCTTTTTTGTGCTGATCTTTGTCAGTATGATCGGATATCTGATCTACTTTAATTATGCAAAGAGCGATGATTTTATCAATAGTCCCTATAATACAAGGCAGGATACTTTTTCAGACAGGGTTGTAAGAGGTAAGATCATATCTGCAGATGGGCAGGTGCTTGCCCAGACCAATGTTTACGAAGACGGAACAGAGGAACGTACTTATCCCTATGCAAATATGTTCGCTCATGTAGTCGGATATGACACTAATGGAAAAAGCGGACTGGAATCAGAGGCGAACTTCCAACTTCTGACTTCTCATGAATTTTTCCTGAACCAGATGAAAAATGAGTTTAAGAATCAGAAAAATACGGGTGATTCTGTGAACACGACGTTAAACGCAGATCTTCAGTCAACTGCCTATAATGCACTTGGTGACAGGAGAGGGGCGGTTGTTGCCATAGAACCCTCTACAGGTAAGATTCTGGTGGAAATGAGCAGACCGGACTTTGACCCGAATACTATTTCCCAGAACTGGGACACACTGGTAAATGATTCCAATGACAGCAGTCTGTTGAACAGAGTTACAAACGGAGCCTATCCTCCGGGATCTACATTTAAGGTGGTAACTGCCCTGGACTATTTCAGAACCAAGGGCAGTCTGGAGGGATTTTCCTATCTCTGTGAGGGAAGTATTACCAGAGAAGATCACACGATCAGGTGCTATGGCGGAACTGTTCATGGACAGGAAGATTTTTACAGTGCTTTTGCCAATTCCTGTAACAGTGCATTTGCAGAGATCGGAACCATGCTCGGAGGCAGTTCTCTGAAAAAAACAGCCGAGGATCTTCTTTTTAATAAGAGTCTTCCGCTTTCTTCCTATAAAAAGAGTACTTTTACATTAAATGGAAAATCTTCTGTTGCAGAGGTTATGCAGACTGCCATCGGACAGGGTAATACGTTGGTATCACCTATGCATATGGCGCTGATTACCAGTGCGATCGCCAATGGCGGGGAGCTCATGAAGCCTTATCTCATTGATTCTGTTGTAAGTTCAGACGGAGAGACAGTGAAGACAACAGAGCCGGAGAGCTATAAACGTCTGATGACAACAAATGAGGCGAATATCCTTGGAAAGCTTATGAAAGGTGTTGTGGAAAACGGAACCGCATCGGCTCTGAACGGAAGAGGATATACAGTGGCAGGCAAGACCGGATCAGCGGAATTTGATGAGAATGGTTCCAGTCATTCCTGGTTTATCGGTTATTCCAACGTGGATGATCCGGATCTGGTAGTTGCGATCATTGTTGAGAATGGCGGTACCGGAAGTGAAGCAGCAGTGCCCATCGCAGAGCAGATATTTGATGCGTATTATTATGATAAGCAATAATAAATTCCATGTTGCAGGCAATCTGGAATGAATTTTGGCTACGTTAATGTGAACGGAGTGAACAGTAACTAATTAATCGGTAATATGTTATGAAATGATATTTATAGCTTGCGGGTTTGGAAAAAAAGAGATATACTATACTCAGTTTATAATACCACGCAAAACAGGAGGGATTGCATTATGATAGAAGCAACGAGCTGTGGCGGTGTGGTAATTCATCGGGGTAAGATTCTTACTTTGTATAAATCTTACAGGAACCGTTATGAGGGCTGGGTATTGCCGAAAGGAACAGTGGAACCAGGCGAAACGCATGAACAGACAGCATTGCGGGAAGTGATGGAAGAGGCTGGAGTGCGTGCGACCATTGTGAAATACATCGGAAAGAGCCAATATAACTTTACCGTTCCGGAGGACGTGGTTTTCAAAGAGGTACACTGGTATCTTATGACTGCGGATAATTATCATAGTAAGCCCCAGAGAGAGGAGTTTTTTGTAGATTCCGGATATTATAAATTTCATGAGATCTATCATCTGCTGAGGTTTTCAAACGAGAAGCAGATCGTAGAGCGTGCTTATCAGGAATATCTGGAGATGAGAAGCAATGGACTCTGGGGAAAACAGCATAAGTATTATTAACGAGAGAACAGGGCTGTGTTTTTTTGCAACGCAGCCCGGTTTAAATTTTGGAGAAAATGGAAATACTGTAACTGAAGTGTTATAGAAACGGGAGAGGGTGTAAGATGCTGAAATGGCAGGAGAATTTTCTTGCAGGGGAATCTGTAAAGGATCCTGAGGAGATAAAAAAGAAACTGAACAGCGGAAAACCGGTTCTGGGAATTTATCTCCTTACTCTGTCAGAGAATCCTGTGAATCTGATGGATATTATTCCTGCAGCAATGCTGATACAGAAGAGCTTTTATGGAATCTGTCCGAAGATCATAGGAATGGCGAAGGGCAAAGAGGAAGCCCTGGAGATGGTGCGAAGTCTGATCGATGAAATGTACAGGGAAACGGGAACCTTCGCAACAGCTGAATATATAGAAAACAGGTGAGAATATGTTACATATTTTATGGCTGATCCTTAAATTTATACTGATCATCCTGGGAATTCTGCTGGGCCTTCTTTTACTGGCAGTTCTTCTTGTACTGTTCTGTCCTGTAAGATATAAGGCATCAGCTGTCAAGGCAGAAGGTGGCTGGAAACAGACAGAGGGAGAGGGTATCGTAAGTTGGCTGTTTCATGGGATTTCGCTGAGAGCGGAATGGAAAGATCAGCAGATGGAGATATCCTTTCATCTGTTTGGAATTCCCGTAGACAAGTTGTTGAAAAAACGGCAGGAGAAGAGGGCTGTAACAAAGAAATCCGGGAAAAATCCGGAGAAATCCGGCGCAGAAAAGGTATCTGTATCCGGCACAGACGGAAACAGGGAAGAAGAGCATAAAAAATCAGTGGTTGATCACCCGAAATCAGAGAATATGGAGACTGAGGATCTGAAAACAGACAGAAATTCAGCTTCAGATACATCTGCTGATACAGAGAGG
>NZ_JBWJVP010000182.1:0-5315 GCF_056339915.1 Blautia sp. ZXY-1-B12
TCGATACAGCTTAAATTCTGCCACAGCCTGCATCCACCTTTTCTTTCCAGAACCCAAAGTCAGACCACCTTGACGGAATCCATCCCCTCCGGCCAGGTCGGGGATGTGTCCAAAGAAGAAGCCAGACCACCGTCCCTGCCATTACACTGTACAGCAGGTTGCGAGAACCAGTACTCTGCATCTTTCACTGTATAGTTCTTTTTTTCTCTGCTTATTTCCGTCCACAGACTGCCAGAAAGAACCGCCGGCAGCAGCAGTAATGCCGCCAGTCCTGCATTTTTCGGTAAAGTTGAGGATACCACAGTTCCCTGAAGTCCGTATTTCATCAGCAAAGCTCGTTCACTGTACTTTCTTCGGTTTCTCCATTTCTCCTTCTGATAAACAAACGATTATAAAAAAGTTCCGTCTCGGTATCATCCGCAGAAGCCGCCCCGAAAACCAAAATTTTCTGCCCCGAGTCCGCAACTTTCCTGACAGTATAAGTACGTCCCTGAAACAGAATCTGACCACCCGGAACCTTATTGCCAAAGAGCTCCCAGGCAGTTGTACCATCAATCACGCAACCATCCGGATCACCTTCTGTCAGAGCTGCTGCCTGCCAGTCATACCCTGCGGGATTTCCCTTAAGATACACAGTCATCGCCTGTGCCTGCCGGTTTCCTTCTTTCGCAGAAATCTCCCTCAACCCTGCATCTGCATAAAAACATACATCATAAGGCTTCTCACTTTTTCTTTCCTGCTTCAGGATATTTTCTGCTCCTTTCCTGTCAGGATAAGCTGCGGACAGAAACACCGATACTGCTGTATCATTTCTGATCTGCACATAATTATAGACTCCCAGAAAATAAATACAGAAAATAATCAGCCACACAGTCAGAGTACCAGCTTTCCTTAAAAAGGCACTCTGACTTCTGACACTCATTCCTCCAGCAGCCTGATCCGGCTGCCGCTGCTGATCTCTCTGTCACTGGAAGTCACGATTTTCTGGTCACTTGATAAATCCCCGTTCTCCAGCGCAGCAGTGGAAGAATTTTTATCTTTCACATTCACATACGTTTTTCGCGCTACCAGTACCTCACCCAGGACGGTGTTCTGTGTATCTGTCACATAAACATAGTATCTGCCATTTTCCTCATACAATGCGCTCAGCGGAACACAGACATTAAAAGGACCTGCATCCTGAGAAATTGTAAATTCCGCAGTATCTCCTATGGAAAGAGTTCCCTCCGGTACCTGTACAGAAAGAATGTACTGATTTTCATTACTGCTGTCCTCTTTCACAGACTCCACTTTCGCTCCTGTAATCTCTTTTTCATCCGCACCTTTTAAAATTACCTCTCCGCCACTCTTTATGTATTTCAGATCATCTTTGCTGACCTCTGCCTGAAACCGAAAGGTTCCTTTGGATTCATAAAGGACAACCGCAGCTTCCGCTCCTGTCTGGCTTCCTGTCACTGCACTCAGACTCTTTATCACACCATCACAGGGTGCTTTCACTTTTCCCTTTCGTGCCAGCACTTTCTGCAACGTTTCCAGATCTTTCTGCGCAGTCTCAAGTTCCGCCTGCGTATTCTCCAGCGTGGAATCCGAAGCATCACCGATCTGCGTATCCCGGATTGCCTGCTCTGCTGACTGAAGTTCTCTTCTGCGGCTGAGCATGGCTTCATTGACCGCCTCCTCTTTCGCCCGGATATCATCAATCAATGCCTGCTCCTGAGAATTGTCCTGCGCATTCGAATTGTCGCCGTTTCCTGATGTATTTTTATTCCCTTCGCCATCTGTGCGATCCGTATTTCCGGAATCACCGGAGTTCTCCGGATCATCAAACTCGCTGGAATCACTGAACTTCTCCTCATCCGGTATCTTATCCTGTACGTCATTCTGCGCCGCATCCCGCTGTGCGTAATAATCCTGAAGCTTCTGTCTGGCTATGGCTGCCTCATTCTGTGCCGCCTGCACACTGTAATTTCCGCTGGAAACCGCACTGTTATAATTTTCCTGTGCATCTGAAAACTCATTATTTCTCTTCTGCTGATTCACAGACTCTGCACTGATCAGATCATTGATCTTCCCCTGCAGAACATCTATGGCATCCTGTTTTTCCTTTATGGTTTTTTTTAGATATTTTACAGAAAACTTCAGCAGCGCATCCCCTTTTTTCACATTCTGTCCTTCCTGCACATAAACCTGCTCCACCTTCTGTCCCTCCTGGGTAAAAACTGCCCGTTCTCTGGTTCCCATCACTTTACCTGTGCCGGTCACCTCATGCGTGATCACCTGATTCTGAGCTGTTTTTGTCTCTACCTGTGCTACATTCACCGAATCTGCCGCCCTGGACAGAAAAGTAAACAAAAGCATCAGGGCAAAAAATCCTGCCAGAATTTTTATCAGTTTTATTTTCTTCATAGATAAATCCTCTCGTTTCTGTCGCTCTATTCCTTGATTGCCGTGGATATGATCCCTTGTTCCAGATAATCCTGCCCTGCCAGAAAAACGATCACTGCCGGGATCAGAACCAGAACAGATACCGCAAATGCCTTTCCTGTCTGGGAGATATCGATCTGTGGAAGGTACAGAGACAGCGGCCACAGACTTTTGGTCTTCAGAAATGCCATTGGCTGTTCGATCAGATTCCAGTATTCCAGAAATCCCAGAACCAGTGCCGAAATGATACCCGCAGAACCCAGAGGGATTCCGATTCTGATAAAAATAAGCAGCTCACCCGCCCCGTCCAGCCGCGCAGATTCCATCAGTGCCTCCGGAATACTCTCAAAGAAACGATACATGATAAAAACCGGAAACGTGGAAAAGGCCGCCGGAAGAATAATCCCCCACAGATGATCCAGAAGTTTCATCTGATCCAGAACCAAATAATTACTGAGCATCATTACCTGAAAGGGCATCATCATCAATGCCACATAGATCATAAACAGCAGATTTTTTCCCGGAAAACGATATCTGGCAAATCCCCACGCTGCCGGTACTCCCACCAGGATCTGCCCTGCCAGAACTCCGACAGTAATCTTTACGGAATTCCAGAACATCACAAAAAACTCCGGAGAATCCAGCAGGACTTTCACATAGGATCTCAGCGTCGGATAAAGCGGAAGTACTCTCCAGAATACATAACTGACTGCCTGACCGGAAGCAGATCCACTGTCTGCTGTCAGTACCGCCCCCAGAAGATCATTTAATTCCTTCTGCCCCATCAGTGATCCTGTAACTGAAAAAAATACCGGAAATACTGCCACCAGTGCAAGGAGTACAAGGAGCAGGCTTCCTATCTTCCTGATACGGAATATCTGCATAACTTTTCTCATTCTGCCCCGCCTTTCCCCCAGGCTTTCCACAATCCCAGGATCAGCAGAAAAATCACCAGTCCGGTCACCACTGCCGCAGCCGACATCTTATCCAGCGACAGGTCCCTGTACCAGTTGTTAAACAGATGCTGAAGCAGATACATTTTTTCCTGTGGATAATCACCGGCCACCAGATATGCCTCACGGAAAACCTTAAATGCATTGAGTACAGAAAGTACCACGATCGTAAAAAGGGACGGGAGCAGATTCGGGAGTGTGATCTTCGTAAAACATTTCCACTCCCCTGCCCCGTCCACTTTTGCTGCCTCGTAAAGTGCCGCCGGAATGGCAGACAATCCTGCCATCCAGAGCGCTACATCATATCCAAGATTTCTCCATATATAACTGATCACCAGTACATAAAAAGAAGCACCTGTATTCATCCAGTCAGTCGTCTGAACAGATAACATATGAAGCAGGTGATTCAATAAGCCCTGATCGTCAAAAAGCAGTCTCCACAGAAGTACCACTGATGCTACAGGGATTGCCATTGGCAGAAGAAAGAAACTTTTCAGAATCTGCGTAAATCTTTTTTGCCCTGCAAGCAGGACTGCTATGATCAGAGACAATACCACCAGCAGCGGCACACACACTCCGAAGAACCGAAGTGTGTTGCCTGCTGCCAGACGAAACGCTTTGTTTGCAAATATCGTCCTGTAGTTCTCTATCCCCACAAATTCTCCATTCACTGCCCCGCAAAAAGATCTGCGGATCACATCCACATACGGGATCAGCCAGAAAATGCAGACACCTGCAAAACTCGGAAGAATAAAAGCCAGACCTTTTTCTGTATTTCTGAAAGCTGCACATCTTCTGCGATTTCGTTTCCGACTAAACAGCAAATCTGATTTTGCGTTCCGTTTCTCTGTTAAAGATAAGTGTTCTTTTAAATTAATCTTCATTCTCTTAAACTCCCTTACCTTGCAGTGTTGGGTAATCAGCAGCAGACAGCCGCTTATTCAGATAAATACAGATTTACTTCCTGCATGATCTCTTTCACAGCATCATCCAGCCCCGTTTCTCCATTGAGGTATTTCTCACCGGATTCCGTTACTGCATTTCGGATGATCTGATTACTCTTTGCAGGTACAGTAAGTGTTTTTCCAGATCCATGATGTTCTGTATTGCTTCATCTTCCGGAATGATCTCGTCCATCTCAATCTGCTTGATATTACCATCTGCCGTATCATAGGAAGCCCCGATCGAGCCAATGGTATCTCCGCTGGATTTTCCCATTTTCCAGTAAGCCATATCCTCATAAACTTTACTATTTACAGCTAACCCTTCCGTATTACTTGCTCTCTGGGATTCCTCTTCAAACAGAAACTTGACAAACTTCTCTGCCGCTTCTTTTTCGGATGCCTTTGCACTGACCCCGACAGCACTCCTTGGATAGAAACAGTTCTCGCTTTGTCCGTTCAGAAGTTTATAATCCAGATCCGGATCTACTTTTCTTGCAGAATCTAAAGATACCAGACCTTCCGGTGAGAGCAGGCCTCCTGCTGCTACTGTATCAACTTTTGCAAGCAGACTGGTTACGGATCCTGAAATGTCCATATATCCTGAATGATCTGAATCTGCCCAGTCATCCCCCATCTGATAAGCTTTCTTTGTTTCTTCTATCGCATTTTTCTGAGTCTGCCAGATCCTGTTTACCTGTTCCAGATATTCTTTCACAGCATTTTCATTCAGAGTTCCGTCTTCGTTCATCCATGCAGGTATACTATTATCTATGGTTCCCTGTATCAGATAGGATGGTGCTATAGAAAAATCGCTGAAGAATTGTAATTTTCCATAGCTATCTTTCTGCGACTCCGCTGCATCAGCTTCTGTTGTCAGATCCGTAATTCCGGCTATGATATCCTTATTTCCCTCTATCATCGGAATGCCGAACTTGACAGGCATGGTATAAATGCTTCCGTCCTCTTTTGTATATGCGTCCTTGATATTGGACAG
>NZ_JBWJVP010000183.1:0-27502 GCF_056339915.1 Blautia sp. ZXY-1-B12
ATAACCCTCTGCAGTGATTTTGGGATTGATAAGTTTTACCTTTTCCTCTGATTCAAAGTTCTTCTCACCAGCAGAAGCAAGCAGCACCACGATAATATCATCTGCTCTCTGTACGTCCGAATAAAGGTTGAAGCTACGGGAAACGACCGTCATACGTCCGTTGATCCTACGCTGTTCCACCTTATTCTCACCAGCAAATTCTAAAGTTCCGAATGTTTTTTCCATATTTGGGATAACGTGTTTTAATTCCATAAATTGTTTACCTCTTTTCTTTCTATATTTTTAATGATTGATTGTGTCATTCTGCTATCGGAATAATATCTGTCTGCCTGTGAATTATCAAGGGCAAGCGTTGTGCTGCCGCACCCTTGACAATCCCCATTCAGAAAGATAAATGTTAATCAAGCAGAATTTAGTTGAGTTGCCAGCCACGGACTGACTTTTTTTATGATGGGAGGTGAACGGGGAGTTGCTTTCATAAACCGATACCTCCTGTATTATTTAGACTTCTTTACTTTGCGGAATCTCTTATATCCGGCAAAGATAAGACCAGCAGCGGAAATTCCCATCATGGCGAACAATGCGACAAATGGTGTGTTGTCACCTGTTTTTGGTGAATCGCTTGTCTTTGTTGGTGTGCTAGGTTCTTCTGGTGCCGTAGGGGATTCCAGGTTTTCCTTGACCGTCACAGTCTGCCCCTTGTCCTTGATGTCCTTATGTTCAGCTACCTTGATGGGCTCGTCTGGATTGGTTACGTCATATAATTCTTCAAATGTCACAAGCTCTTTGCCGCCAAGCTCCGAAGCATTGAATGTAAATTCAATCTGAACCTCCATTTTAGAATCCTCGGCAGTAAAAGTAAGGTCATTTTCTACACGCTTGCCATTCATTAGAAGTTCAGCATTTTCAGACTTCACCATTTCCCAACCTTTAAGAGTGTATTTCACGCCTTTTTCAAGACCATCTAAAGTGACCGTATCAACGATAGTTACTTTGTCGTCTGCTTCAATCGTCTTTTCACCTGTCGCCTTATCAGTAGCGGTTGTGTGCATAGTGATGATACGTTCCGTAATCGTCACTGTTTGCCCCTCGTCCTCAATATCTTTATGTTCTGCCACCTTTGTAGGCTCGTCTGGATTGGATAAATCGTACAATTCCTCGAATGTCACAAGGTCTTTGCCACCAAGAGCAGAAGCATTGAACGTATAGGAAACCTCAACTTCCATTTCTGATTTTTTCGCAGTGAATGTGTAATCATTTTCCACAGGTTCACCGTCAATCAAAAGCTGTGCATTTTCAGACTTCACCATCTGCCAGCCTTTCAACTGATATTTTGTGCCTTTTGTCAGACCATCTAAAGTGACGGTATCAACGATAGTCACGCTCTTTCCGGCAACGATTGATTTTTCACCTGTCACCTTATCTGTGGCAGTCGTATGGATAATGATTTCTGGTTCATATTCATCTGTGAGTGTACCCAAGTCCACGACTACTTTATTTCTTGACACCACTACATCAAACGCCGGAATCAGCGTCATTCCTTTGTTGGAATCGCAGCGTAATTCTTCGATTGTGTAAGTATCGTAAAGCAATGCACCTTTGCTGTCGTCTGGTGTGGAAGTACCAAACCAGATACCGTCCTCACTGGTCTTTCCGGCGTTGGTATTCTGTTTATGAGATACCCAGTCAGAAGAAGTGGAGAATTGACCGTTTGCGTCCGTAACAATGATATGGCTCTCACCAGTCGTCTTGCTTGTGATCCTAAAGGGAACATTCGTAAGTCGCTTGTGAGTACCGTCACCAATTTTCACACCCTCGATATCCCCACGGATAATCTGGTTGTAGATGGAATGTGCTTCATCTGTTAAATCCATGATTTCACCGTCATTCACAATGTCAAACTCACAGTCAACCGCACCAGTTGTCAAATATCCTGTCGGATTTTTGGATTCTGAAATTTTATAGTGACCGTAAGGAAGTGTATCAGCGTCAGTTGCAGCGATACCGTCAACACCTGTATGGATTGTCTTGACGACTTCATTTTTGTTGTATAGCTTGCCATCTACCAAGACAGCATTATCATTTAAGGAAATGATTGTAAAGGCAGTATCTTTTAAAGTCGCACCGCCTTGTGCTTTCGTATCTTTTGTTTCAAGGTCACGTTTCTGGATTTTGACACCGCCACGGATAACCTTGTCTAATACGGAATACTGGTTGCTGCCGCTTAACGCTACAAGCTCACCATCTTCTGTAATCTGTGCCACATACACGCCTTTTATCTGTTCTGAACTTCCGGTAGCCTGCATATAAGCACCCTCCAATAAGTAACCGTTTGGAGCTGCCTTTTCTTCCATAGTAATAGTACCAAGTGGCAGGCAGATAGTACCGTTTTGTGTATAGAAGCTGTCACCTGATACCTTGTAGGAATCCGCTAATCTTGAGATGTAATGGACTTCATTATTGCTGTCTTTGTCAGCGACTGTCTTTGTCGTCCATGTGCGTGTTGGTTCTGATGGAAGATTGTCTTTTGTGTAGTAACCGTCATAATACTTCCAGACGAACTCTGCACCCTCCAAAGAAGCGTTACCCTGTGGAGTAGCTTTGGAAGTTTCCATATCAATCTTGAAAAGCTCAACCAAAGTGTCTGTGACTTTTGGTGTGTCGCTGACTTTCAATGTGGAAGTTTCGCCAGCCTTGACCGTCATAGTATAGACGTTCTTATCTAACTGGAATCCTTTTGGAGCTTTCGTTTCCTTTACATAGTATGTTGCGGCTCTTAATTCCACAGTATCAGTATTTCCACTGGCATTTGTCGTAAGTGTGGCAACAGATTTCGTGCAGCCTTTATCAGAATAAACACCATAAGTCGCACCAGAGAGGGAATAACAGTCGTTCCCGTTTGTGACTGTAGCATTACTGGAAGATTTCTGAATCTTGCCATTCCCGACAGCCAGCTTCGCCCAGAACTGTCCTAAGTCCTGCCCCTCGCCGACATAGATATAACCGCCGCAATCATAACGGTCTTTATTTTCTTTAGCGAAAGACTTTGCGTTCTCATAAACTTCTGACTGGATTTTTTCTGATACTTCATCATAGGCAGCTCGTACATTGTTATACCCCCAACCTAAGTGTACGCTCAATCTACGCCAGACAACGCATTGTTCCAATAGATAAACCTGCTTGCTGGAAAGACTATGAGTTTTGGAATACTGTTTGACGTATTCCAGATTCAACGCTACATCTGATATTTGGTCGTTACTCATTCTGTCTTTAGCGTCAACACGATTTTTATATCCTGATTTAAAGTCGGTGTTAATATCTACACAATAGGCAATCTGACCGTCAGCGGTCATTATGCTTTCTTCAAAACTTTTAATTTCTGTACCGCCATTATCAACCTTAACGATTGTTCCTGCTTTACCGTCAGTAGTGGTGTAAACAGAATCCGCAGCATGAATCTGCGTGACAGGTAAAGTAGTAAATACGGTTGCAAGGGTAAGGAAACCCGTAAGCAATCGCTTCATAATCTTATTCATATTTCTTGATTCTCCTTTCGTTTTGGGTAAAAAAATAGACGCTCATTTCTGAACGTCTTAGTTGTTGAAACCATTGGAACTATGCAGGATAGTTTGTTTCATCTTCATTTTTCTATGTTTTTGTTCTTATGCAACCGTAGCAGGAAAAAACTTGTCCTATACAAAATGACGTATTTTCAAGGCTTTCCAGCTATGTTGTTCTTACGAGGTCGCACCAGAGCAAAAAGCCCGTTCTACTTATGACAATATTCTCAGAGTAGTCCGCAATATACCTGAGATTGCGGATCCCATCAAATTCCTGCGTGCCAGAGAAGTTGTTCATTTCCAGAGATTTGGGGAAGCTCTTCAGTCCATTCAGGAAGAACTTGATGCCAAAAACTTCTATGCTTTTACCCCAGGATTTGATAATCCCTGCACTGCATCATGCAACAGCAATAAATAACGTACGCAGCCAAAACCTGCGACATACTGCGCGAATTTATGCGATTAGCATCGCGAAGCGTGTTACTGAGAACGGAATGAACAGTAATACGCTCCATCTTAAAAATCACAGAAATTTCATATTTGCTTTACAAATATATCTGGTGGTGCTATAGTATTCTTAGCTTAATAGCCACAAAAGTAATTGCCAAAAATATTGAGCAATTATAAACAAAAATATGATATAAAAGGGGCTGTCTCACATAGATATTATGTGACAGCCCCCTTATTGGAGGAATTATGCAGATAATTATTGTTGGGTGCGGTAAAGTTGGACGTACCCTGGCAGAACAGCTTCAGGAAGAAGAATCCGACATTACTCTTATAGACGTTTCTTCTAATGTGATCACTTCCCTTCAGAATGACATTGATGCCATGGGTATCGTGGGAAACGGTGCAAGTATCAACACGCTGGTGGAAGCAGGTATTGAGAATGCAGATATCCTGATTGCCGTAACCGGTTCTGATGAAATGAATCTCCTCTGCTGCCTGATCGCACAGAAAACCGGCCATTGCCAGACGATTGCCCGTGTCCGCAATCCTATCTATGCCAAAGAGATCAGCTTCATCAAGAAGCGTCTGGGTGTTACTATGATCATTAACCCGGAGCTTGCAGCTGCACAGGAAATTTCCCGTCTCTTACGCTTCCCTTCAGCTATCAAGATCGATACTTTCGCACGTGGTCGTGTGGAAATGCTGAAATTTAAAGTGCTTCCTGAATTTAATCTGGATGGCATGACAATCTCACGCATTACGGAAGCCCTGAAATGCGACGTCTTGTTCTGCGCAGTAGAAAGTCGGGATCATGTATCTATTCCCGGCGGTAATCAGGTGATCCACGACGGAGATATGGTTTCCATTCTTGCTTCCCCGGTGAATGCAGCAGCCTTTTTCAAAAAGATCGGCCTGAAAACCAATCAGGTAAAAAACGCCATTATTGTCGGCGGAGGAACCATTTCCTATTACCTTACAAAAGCCCTGCTTGATATGAACATCTCCGTTAAGATCATCGAACAGAATGAGTCCCGCTGTGAAACCTTAAGTGATCTGCTTCCGGAGGCAACTATCATTAACGGAGACGGAACCAACCGTTCTCTCCTTATGGAAGAGGGACTCTCACGCACAGAGGCTTTTGTATCACTCACAAACATGGATGAGGAAAATGTTTTCCTTTCACTCTTTGCCAAAACAGTTTCCAATGCCAAACTGGTTGCCAAGGTAAACCGCCTTGCCTTTGATGATGTCATTGATAACCTTGACATCGGAAGCGTCATTTATCCGAAATATATCACAGCCGACTATATCCTGCAGTATGTACGTGCCATGCAGAACAGCATCGGCAGCAATATTGAAACCCTTTATCATATCCTGGATAATCAGGCAGAAGCTCTGGAATTTGCCATCCGCGAAAATTCACCGGTAACAGGCATTCCATTATCTGAACTGAACCTGAAGAAAAACCTTCTTGTAGGTTACCTGAACCGAAATGGTCAGGTCAGGATTCCCAGAGGCCAGGATACCATTCAGGTCGGAGATACCGTTATCATAGTAACTTCTCAGAAGGGCCTTCGCGATATCACAGATATTCTGGAAAAATAAAGGAGCCGAATTATGAACTATTCCATTATTATCTATATCATCGGAATGATTCTGGAAATTGAAGCTGTATTTATGGCTCTGCCCGCAATTACGGCACTGATCTATCAGGAAACTTCCGGTGTAGCTTTTCTGATCACGATTGCTTTATGCCTGGTCATCGGGCTTCCTCTCACCAGGAAAAAGCCGACAAGAAAGGCTTTCTACACAAAAGAAGGTTTCGTGACTGTAGCATTAAGCTGGATCGTTCTGAGTATCATAGGAGCAATCCCCTTTGTGATCAGCCGAAGCATTCCAAATCCTGTAGATGCATTATTTGAAACAGTTTCGGGTTTTACTACAACAGGAGCCAGTATTCTCAGCGATGTGGAGGCACTTCCTCATTGTATGCTGATGTGGAGAAGCTTCACGCACTGGATCGGCGGAATGGGTGTTCTGGTTTTCATCCTCTCCCTTCTGCCACTTACCGGCGGTTATCATATGAATCTTATGAAAGCGGAGAGTCCCGGACCATCTGTAAGCAAGCTTGCGCCAAAAGTACAGTCAACTGCCAAAATTCTGTATTCTATTTATTTCGTAATGACAGTGATCCAGATCCTGCTTCTTCTGGTCGGTGGTATGCCGCTGTTTGACTCCATATGTACGGCTTTCGGTACTGCAGGTACCGGAGGATTTGGTATTAAAAATGACAGCATGGCCAGTTACAGTACATATCTGCAGGTGGTCATTACTGTATTTATGATTTTATTTGGCGTTAACTTTAATGCTTACTTTTTCATTATCACAAAAAAATTTGCTCAGGCTTTTAAAATGGAAGAAGTGCGGTATTATTTCGGAATCATCGGTATTGCAATTCTTATCATCACCTGCAATATTTACCATATTTTCGGAAGTGCAGCCAAAGCTTTTCAGCAGGCAGCTTTCCAGGTTGGTTCCATTATCACAACAACCGGATATGCAACAACAGATTTTAATACCTGGCCGGAAATCTCACGAACCATTCTGCTACTTCTGATGTTTATCGGTGCATGTGCCGGAAGTACAGGTGGCGGCATTAAAGTATCCAGAATCCTGATTCTCTGCAAAACAGTCCGCAAGGAGCTTCATATTTTTCTGCATCCAAATGCAATAAAGAAAATAAAAATGGACGGCAAGGCCATCCCACATGAAGTTGTTCGTTCCACAAATATTTTCTTCATTGTATATGTGCTGATTTTTGCATCCTCCATATTCCTGATTGCCTTTGACGATTTCGATCTGATCACGAATTTTACGGCGGTTGCGGCAACCTTTAATAATATCGGACCAGGTCTTGAGCTGGTAGGACCTACCGGAAACTTCGGTATGTTCTCATGGTTTTCAAAGCTTATCCTTACTTTTGATATGCTGGCAGGACGTCTTGAGATTTTCCCGTTACTGATATTGTTTGTAAGGGATACATGGAAGAAATTCTAAAAATATTTTGGTAAAACAAATTTTATTTTTTTACACCGTATTCATATTTTATTCATATTTATTGGATATAATGAATTTTAGAAAGATGATGAATCTTTCTTATAAATATTTTTCTTTTTCATACGCGCCGGTACGAAAGTACCGGCCTCCTTCCATTTATGGGAGTTTTTTATTTTATGGCATTTTTCTCACACCTTCATAATCAAACGCAGGAATAAAACTCTCTCTGGCAGTTTCACCATCTTGAAAAAATCCATTTTCAATCCCAAGCTCAAATGCATAGTCCAGAACTTTTTCATATTCTCTTCTGGTTACACAACGATTCAGTTCTGTATATTCTTTCTGCTCAAAAACCGGCGTATACTGATTCATGATACTGATATAAATCTGCTTTCCAAAAGTCTTATGTAAAAGTTTCAGAACCTTTTTTGAATTTCTTGTATGCCCCGGCAATATAAGATGTCTCACAATAGTCCCACGTTTCATATATCCCTCTGCATCAAACTGTGGCATTCCTGTCTGGCGTACCATCTCATTAACTGCTTCCATAGCTCTTTCAGGATAATCATTCGCATGTGAAAATTTCACTGCCAATTCGCTCTCCGCATATTTGTAATCCGGAAGATAAATGTCCACATATCCGTCCAGAAGTTTCAATGTCTCTGTGTTCTCATATCCACCACAGTTATAGACAACCGGAATATTAAGCCCATGCTTCTTTGCACAGTCCAAAGCTGCGATGATCTGTGGAATATAATGTGTTCCGGTTACCAGATTGATATTTGCAGCATCCTTTTCCTGCAGTTCCAGGAATATTTCTGCCAGTCTTTCCTCAGTGATCTCAAGGCCACTGTCACCAATGGCAATTTCCCGGTTCTGGCAGAAACAGCATCTCAGATTGCATCCTGTAAAAAAGACTGCCCCGGAACCTCTGGTTCCCGAAATACATGGTTCTTCCCACATATGCAAAGCTGCCCTTGCAATCTTAACCTTCTGATCCATTCCACAGTATCCGGTTTTTCCGGCTGTTCTGTCTACATGGCAATTTCTCGGACATAAACTGCAATCTGCCAGTATGCAGCTTTCTGTATCATGCCTCAGAGTTTTATCTTTGTTTTCTTCTGTCTGTATTTTATTTACCTTCACTTTTCTCTTCTGTCCTTTTTTCTTTCCCCGACTTGATATCTGTGAATCACCCACTGCAAAACAGTTCCCACCGTTTGCTTATATTATAACCGTTCAGTGCTTTCACAGTTACAGGCGGATTGCTGAATAGTTACTATCCTTTATATCATTATACTACATTCCCCAATTACGTCTATTCATATTTCACAATTTCCTTTTTCAGTCTCTTCATGATTCTTTTTTCCAGCCTGGAAATATATGATTGAGAAATTCCCAGAAGGTCTGCAACCTCTTTCTGTGTTTTCTCTGCAGCATTCTCCTTTCCCAGACCAAATCTAAGGCGGATGATCGTCTGCTCACGCGGTGAAAGCTTTCTAATTGCCTTTGATAACAACGAAATCTCCACTTCATCTTCCAGACGTCTTGAAATCACATCCTCATCAGTTCCCAGAATATCAGAAAGCAGGAGTTCATTTCCATCCCAGTCTACGTTCAGCGGTTCGTCTATGGACACTTCCATCTTTGTCTTACTGTTGCGGCGAAGATACATCAGGATCTCATTCTCTATACATCTGGATGCATAAGTGGCAAGCTTGATGTTTTTTACAGGATTAAAGGTATTGATCGCCTTGATCAGCCCAATCGTTCCGATTGAGATCAGATCCTCCACCCCGACTCCTGTGTTATCAAACTTCTTTGCAATATACACCACAAGCCTTAAATTATGTTCGATCAGAACAGACTTCGCTTCTTCTTCCTGCCCTGTTCCAAGCTTCTGCAGTATAAACGCCTCACGCTTCGGCTCCAGTGGTGCCGGCAGCACATCATTTCCACCAATATAAAAAACTTCTCCTGAACGGTTCATCACCATTCTTGACACTACCTGTAATGGATAACAGCTCATAGTCACAACCCCTCCCGTTAAAGTAATCTGGAATTCAAAAGTACCTCGTATTCCTTACCAAAAGCGGATGTTTCAAATGAAAATGCAAATACCGGATTGTCTATGCAGACAACCTCTGCTGGAGTCTGAATGCAGAGTCTCTCAAAAGTAACAGCCAGCATCATTCCCTGTTCTTTTCCTATACTGTGAAAAAAGGTAAAATGTGGATGAAGCCCGGCAGTTCCCGGTTTACCAGACTCCCCGGGATTTTCTTTCAGGTGTTTTAAACAGCTTACGGTTTCTTCTGAACATATTTCAGATAAAACTTTTTCTGTCCCTACAGATACAGGTTTTCCGTTTACAGAATCCATAAGCAGATTTCCGGAATCATAAAATCCTTGAAAAGGATATCCACATCCTTTATAGTATATGGTTATCGGATAGATATTCTTTGTCCGTATTCTCAGGGAATCCATCAGATATGACAACGCTGTAATGCCGGACCACGTTGCTGCTGCAAGGATCAGAAACATTTTGACTGTCAACTTATCACTGACGATCACTTCCCAGAACCCTCCACACAGAAATGCGGCAAAATACAGTGTAAGTATTGCTTTAAGCAGCAGACTTCCCCTTTTCAGATTACATCCGATCACAAGCATTCCTGCAGCACAGCCACCATGCAGCAGGACAAGTGCCGGAAGAAAAATCCCAGACTTCAGAAAAGATCGCAGATAAATGATCCAGCAGGAAAATACCGCACCTGCAGCAGCTCCCAGAAGAGCTCTTTTTCTGCTTCTTCCACATCGGAATAATATTCCTGTAAATCTGATTAATATGTAATCTATCAGGAGATTTGTGAAAAAAACTACATCTATGTATATTTCGTAATGCATTTCCTTCCCTCCGTCTGATACTGCCTCTGACTTCTCCTTCACTTCGGTAAGTGAGATTCATTATACGTGATAAAGTATGCGGATTTTGTCAAAACGGAGGAATTATGTCTTATTATTTGTCGCACTAAATCGACAGTAACTATCATACAAACCAAAATGAACATGTATTGACATATAATTGAAGTTAGAATAAAATGATAGATAATTTCTATGTTTTAGAAGGGCATCTTCTATACTGTCACAATTCAGACAGTATTTTATGTCTCTGCTACAAAACAGACTGGAGGATTTTAACATGAATAATATTACCGGACACACAGGTCTTACCGCGCTTTTAGGAAGCCCGGTGGCACACAGCATTTCCCCTTTGATGCATAATGAATCATTTCGCCTTCTCGGGCTTGACTATGTATATTTATGTTTTGATGTAAATGAAGAAACTCTTCCTGCAGCAGTTGCAGGATTAAAGACTTGCGGCATTCGCGGTTTCAACCTTACCATGCCGAATAAGAATAAAATTGTAGAATTATTGGATGAGCTTTCCCCTGAAGCTCAACTGATCGGTGCTGTCAATACTGTACTGAACGATAACGGAAAGTTAATCGGATACAATACAGACGGGTACGGTTTTATGCAATCTGTACGTGATGCGGGACATGATATTACCGGTAAAAATATAACTGTCATGGGAGTAGGAGGAGCTTCGATGGCCATCTGTGCACAGTCTGCCCTGGACGGTGCGGCTTCTGTACATATTTTTGCCCGCCGCACCAGCAGATACTGGAATCGCACACAGAAATTCGCTGAGAATCTCTCTGCTAAAACAGGTTGTCAGGTCTGCCTCTTCGACAATGATGATCATACTGCATTGCGAGATTCCATTGCACAGAGTTATCTGCTGATCAATGCAACCTCTGTAGGCATGGTTCCGGATATCGACGATACCATCATCAAAGATACATCTCTGTTCCATCCTGAGCTTGTAGTGGCAGATGTTGTCTATGAGCCACAGGAAACCCGACTGCTCAGAGAGGCCAAAGCAGCCGGATGCCAGACCTTTAATGGCATGTATATGCTTCTTCATCAGGGGGCTAAAGCTTTCCAGATCTGGACCGGACAGGAAATGCCGGTTTCTGTTATTAAGGAAAAATATTTCTCTGTCAAATAGTGATTCGCATAACAGTCACATATTTCCCATCAGCTTATCTTTGATGATTGCCAGGATTTCTCTTGGAATATATATCAGAAGTCTCCATGAACGGTATCTGGAAGGAATGGGATAAATTTCTCTGCATCCACATTTCTTTCCTATGGCCGTTCCCCGGAAAACATGAAAATTATTGGTGACAATGCCAACCGAATGATTCAGTCCGATCATTCCCAGACTGAACTTCAGATTCTCTGTTGTGCTGGTAGATTTCTCTTCCAGGATCAGTCGTTCTCTGTCAATTCCATGTTCCACAAGATAATTGCACATTGCCTGAGCTTCTGTGATAGATTCTCCGTCCCCTTTTCCTCCGGACAGAACAGCCTTAGTCTCAGGATTTTCTTCCATATACTGTAAAGCCCTCCTGGTACGTTCCAGAAGGGCTTTTGTAAGCCGGGTACCTTCTACATGGGCACCAAGCACGATAATATATTCCAGATTTGGATGCTTACGCATTCTTACCGCAGCAATATTTATATTTCTTGCCGCTTCCGCAAGGACAAGGATCATTACGTCCGATTTTCTTTGCTTTGACAACTGTTCCTGATTTCTTCTGCTCGAGATAAAGTTCTTTTCTCTTCTCCGGTGTAAAGATTTCATCCCACTGTGGCAGTTCATACAGCCAGTCAGCTCTTGCATCTACCATATTCTTATAAAGAAGTTCTTTATCAAAGCACAGAGAAACCTTTGTGTTCTCATCCATTGTCTCAATCGGATTCGGAATCTTCAGACTGTCATTGATTCCATCCAGGAAACCAACCATTGTCAGAACTTCCTGTCCGTATTTCTCAGCCAGTTCCTTAACTGTACCGGTTACTACCTCATCCGGGTTGCTAAGAAGCTGCTCATAAATTCCTTTTTCAATATTAAAATAATTTGCCCAAAATCTCTGAAGTTTATTACGGTCTGCCTGCTGGTCATAGGCGATGGCACGCCACTGCTCTAAGATTGTTTTATCGCTCATTTCCTTTAATCCTCTTTTCCAATATTTCATAGGTATTATGCCTGTGCGGAAACATATGGAAAATATTCCTTCCACAAGCTTTATTATTATATCATCTTTCAGTTAAAAATACAAATGATATTCTTTGTATTTTTAGTGAATTTTAAGTTACTGTTCACACACCACTATCCCGCGAGGTGTTTTGGCATGAATATGCCAAAATCCCGAGACATACAAGCCAAAATTCCATTGCCGCAGGCAATCTAGTACATCGTTTTCGAAATAACTATACCACTCACTTGTCTGCGAATCCGATTGCACAGGTCTAAAAGCCTCAGCGTAGCCCGCTACGCCTGCGTTTTTATACCAACACACTCGAATCCGCATCCTACGCGATTGGTATAGTTATTTACGAAACGCTGTACTAGAATGAATTTTGACTATGTTACTGAGAACGGAGTGAACAGTAACAATTTTAATTGACGCCCAGTTTCTCCAGTTCTGCTGCTGCCTGTTTAAAAGTTTTAAACTGAATTGCATGGATTCCCTGTTTTCTGGCTGCCTCACAGTTCTCCGCTCTGTCATCCAGAAATACGGATTTCTCCGGGTCAAGATGGTAGCGTCCGAGCAGGGTTTTGTAAATTTCCGGTTCCGGTTTGATCTGCTTCACCTGACAGGAGAACACTGCTCCGTCTACATATTTAAGAAACGTAAGTTTATCCTCCGTTCTCTCCAGTGTGTCAGCTGCATAATTGGAAAGAATATAAACATGATATCCTTTATCTTTCAGATATCTCACCCAGGTTTCCGCATAATCTGTTTTCTCAATTGTCTCGTCAGAACGGCGCATTACCTCCCGGATATCCTTTTCGTACTCCGGTGCAGCTTTTACCATCTGATCTACATAATATTGCTCAGTCTCGCTGCTTCTGTCTCTCTCATTCCAGGTATTGCTCTGAAATACCACTTCCGCAATTTTATCACGCTCTTCCTTCGGAAAACCAAAACTGTCCAGATAGGTCTCCCAGTCATATTTTACAAGAACCTGTCCAACGTCAAAAATAATATTCTCCATATCCGAATCCACCACCTTTTTATTCCTGTTCAGTAATTTATAAACCATCCATATTGCATAAGCCATGATGGGAACCATGATCGCCACTGCAAGCGAGGCTTTAAAATAGACCTGCGAATCTTCTCCATTCCCGAATGCAAAAATCATCGGCATACAACATGCAAGAAGCAGGATTATGATTGCGATCCATGCCCCGATTTTTTTTATCTTATTATTATCTTTTTTCATAAGCCTCCAGTTATATAAAAGACACGCCGGAGAAATTCCCCGGCGTATAGTCTTATTTACCGTCTGCCGATCAGACAGGTAAATTTATCCTTATTATTTATTTCTGTAGATGATATCGTCACGTCCCGGGCCATTGGAGATCATAGTGATCGGGAATCCGATATGTTTCTCAACGAACTCAACATACTTTTCTGCAGTTCTCCGGCAGATCTTCATATTTTTTGATTCCGCGGATGTCGCATTTCCATCCAGGCAGAGTCTCCAGAACCGGTTTTGCTTTCTCAAGCAGTGTAGTTGTCGGAAATTCTGTTGTTACTTTTCCATCAATCTCATATCCTGTGCAGACCGGAATTTCATCCAGATATCCAAGAACATCAAGAACTGTGAAAGCAACATCTGTAGTTCCCTGAAGACGGCATCCGTATTTGGAAGCAACACAGTCAAACCATCCCATACGTCTTGGACGGCCTGTAGTAGCACCAAATTCACCGCCGTCACCGCCACGTCTTCTCAGTTCATCTGCTTCATCGCCAAAGATTTCAGAAACAAATGCACCTGCTCCTACTGCACTGGAGTATGCCTTGCATACAGTAACAATCTGTTTGATCTCATATGGTGGAAGACCTGCTCCTACTGCACCATATCCTGCCAGGGTAGAGGAAGATGTAACCATCGGATAAATTCCATGATCCGGGTCTTTCAGAGAACCAAGCTGTCCCTCAAGAAGAACTTCTTTACCTTCTTTTAATGCGTTCCACAGATACAGGGATACGTCACATACATATGGTTCAACCATTTTCTTATATTCCATAAGTTCAGCAAATAATTCATCCACATTAAGAAGCGGTTTGTGATATAAATGTTCAAGAAGAACATTCTTTGTCGCACATACACTTGCAAGTTTTTCTTTCAGATGTTCTTCATCAAAAAGTTCACTTACCTGGAAACCAATCTTTGCATATTTGTCTGAGTAGAACGGAGCAATACCTGACTTGGTAGATCCGAAAGATTTGCCGCCCAGACGTTCTTCCTCATACTGGTCAAAAAGAATATGGTACGGCATAACCATCTGTGCTCTCTCGGAGATAAGGATCTTCGGAAGCCGGAACACCTCTGCTTACCACTTCATTGTACTCTTTGAAAAATACCGGGATATTCAGTGCAACACCGTTGCCGATCACACTTGTAGTATGATCATAAAACACACCTGACGGCAGAGTATGAAGGGCAAATTTACCATAGTTATTTACGATTGTATGACCTGCATTTGCACCACCCTGAAATCTTACGATAATATCAGCCTTCTCAGCGAGCATATCGGTAATCTTACCTTTACCTTCATCTCCCCAGTTAGCACCAACAACTGCTTTTACCATTATATAATTCCTCCTGTATTTACCGCTTACTGTTTACCCGACCTTGCAGAATGACCTGCCGGATATCATCAGGAAACAGCAACGCTTATTATCTTTATATCAGATTCTGTAATATTCCAAACCGTTATGTTAAGTATTTACTGATCAGACATTGATCTCAGCTTTCACTCCCAGAAGTTCCTTATGGGAATCGAGGATCGGCTGAACTACTGTATTTACAAATCTCTCTGTCTGCTCTTTGGCACGTCCGATATATTTCTTCGGATCCATGGATCTCTGCAGATCTTCCAGAGAAAGGTTGAATGCAGGATCTGCTGCGATCAGTTCCAGCAGATTATTATCTTTGCCTTCTACCTTGACAGTCTTTCCGGCTTCCATGGAAAGCTCACGGATACGCTCATGAAGTTCCTGACGGTCACCGCCTGCTTTTACAGCATCCATCATGATATTCTCTGTAGCCATGAACGGAAGCTCTGCCATCATATGTTTCTCGATAACCTTCGGATAAACAACCAATCCATCTACAACATTAAGACAGAGGTCAAGGATTCCGTCAATAGCAAGGAAACCTTCCGGAATACTCAGACGCTTATTTGCAGAGTCATCCAGAGTTCTCTCAAACCACTGAGTTGCAGATGTAATCGCCGGGTTAAGGGCATCTACCATTACATATCTGGAAAGGGAAGCAATACGCTCACTTCTCATAGGATTTCTCTTATACGCCATTGCGGAGGAGCCGATCTGAGATTTCTCAAATGGTTCTTCTACTTCCTTCAGATGCTGAAGAAGGCGGATATCATTGGACATCTTGTGTGCACTTGCTGCAATTCCTGCAAGAATATTGGCAACACGTGTATCTACCTTGCGGGAATAGGTCTGTCCGGATACCGGATAGCATTCCTTAAATCCCATCTTCTCTGCGATCATCGGATCAATCTTGTCGATAGTCTCCTGATCTCCATCAAACAGTTCCAGAAAGCTTGCCTGTGTTCCGGTTGTACCTTTGGATCCCAGAAGCTTCATTGTTCCCAGAACATACTCCAGATCCTCCAGATCAAGCAGGAATTCCTGTGTCCAGAGTGTTGCACGCTTACCTACTGTAGTAGGCTGTGCAGGCTGAAAATGTGTAAATGCCAGAGTAGGCTGATCTTTATATTTATCTGCGAAAGCAGAAAGCTCGGCAATAACATTGACCAGTTTCTTCTTCCACAAGCTTTAATGCTTCTGTCATTACAATAATGTCTGTATTATCACCTACATAACAGGAGGTTGCTCCCAGATGGATGATTCCTTTTGCTTTCGGGCACTGTACGCCATACGCATATACGTGAGACATAACATCATGACGCACCTGACGTTCACGTTCCTTTGCAACGTCATAATTGATATCCTCTGCATGTGCCTTCAGTTCATCAATCTGCTCCTGTGTAATGTTAAGGCCAAGCTCTTTCTCTGTCTCAGCAAGTGCGATCCAGAGTCTTCTCCATGTGCGGAATTTCATATCCGGGGAAAAAATATACTGCATTTCTTTGCTGGCATAACGTTCTGATAAAGGACTTACATATCTGTCTGTACTCATCTTCACTCTCCTGTTTTTTATAGGATATTATTTTTAATCCTTTTATTTCACTTCTGTACGTACGTTTTTCTCAACCACGTACGTTGAAATTATATAACATCATTCCTCTAAAAGCAACCACAAAAACTTTATCCCTGATGGAATTTACCAAGAAATTCTTTCATTCTCGCATGTTCTGATTCAAATACCTCTTTTGGACTCCCCTCAACTGCGATCAGTCCCTTATCCATAAAAATAATATGATCAGAGATATCTCTTGCAAATGACATCTCATGAGTGACGATCACCATAGTGATGTGTTCTGCTGCCAGATCTTTGATTACCTTAAGAATTTCACTCGTAAGCTCCGGATCAAGGGCAGAAGTAGGCTCATCAAAAAACAGGATCTTCGGATTCATACATAATGCTCTGGCAATAGAGACACGCTGCTGTTGGCCGCCGGAAAGCTGAAACGGATATGCATTCTCTCTGTCTGCAAGTCCCATCTGCTTTAACAGAGTTCTTGCCTGTGCATAAACCTCTTCTTTCTTTCTCTTCTGCACTCTAATCGGAGCATCTGTGATATTTTTCAGTACGGAAAAATGGGGGAAAAGATTAAAGTTCTGAAATACCAGTCCCACATCCCCCTGCTTGATGATCTCACCGCTGTCCGGTGTCTCAAGACCGGTGGCACAGCGGAGAAGTGTGGATTTACCGGAACCGGAAGGTCCGATAATACTAAGAACCTCACCCTCCTCTACCTGAAGTGAAATGTCTTTTAATACTTCAAGGCTGCCGAAGCTCTTCTTTATGTTTTTCATTTCAAATAATACCATAGCAAATATTCCTCTTAAATTAAATGATGTCAGAGTCAAAAAATATTTTATAACCCCAGCCGCCTGTCAGCGATAATAATTCAGTTTTTTCTCAATCTTATCCATTACAATCGCAACAAGAAGATTGA
Organism: Blautia sp. ZXY-1-B12; assembly: GCF_056339915.1. NCBI lineage: Bacteria > Bacillati > Bacillota > Clostridia > Lachnospirales > Lachnospiraceae > Blautia > Blautia sp. ZXY-1-B12. The sequence goes on from NZ_JBWJVP010000183.1 coordinate 17,323, forward strand.
ACACAAAATAGAAAACAGCAGCAATCACAAAAGGCATCATAGTCGTCTGTGCACTTGCAATCTGTTTTGCAATTGTAAACATCTCCGAAACAGCAACAACAAATGCCAGTGACGTATCCTTTACCAGTGTGATAACCTCATTTGTCACAGATGGAAGGATTCTCTTGATCACCTGCGGCAGGATGATCCTGAAAAATGTCTGGGCTTTGCTGTATCCCAGAATCTTTGCAGCCTCATACTGTCCCGCTGAAATAGATTCGATTCCTCCTCTGTAAATCTCCGCAAAATATGCAGCATAGTTAATACTGAATGCAATAAACACAGCGATCAGGCTGTATCCCATGGAAATACGGATTCCAAAAATAAAGTATGGTCCGAAATACACAACCATCAATTGCAGCATTAACGGGGTTCCACGCATAACTGATATGTAGGCAGACACAATTCCACGTATCGCCGGATTCTTGGACATTCTGCCAAAGCAGATCAGAAGTCCCAGCGGAAGTGAAAAAAGTAATGTCACTACAAAAATCTCTACAGAAACTACCATACCACTGGCAAGCTGCTGCAGCATTACACTTAAAGACATAAGCTTTCCTCCTGAAAAATTTCTCCTGTACAGTAAGAAAAGAGGGTGCACAAAATGTACCCTCCATTCCTTTATAATGCGGACAGCCTGCACAGATCTGTCCTCTTGTATCATAACTGTTTTTGTTCCGGCTGACTATTCAGCATCTTTCGCTGTATCAGCTGTATCTTCTTTTGCTGTGTCTGCATCGGAAGCATCATCCTCTGCTGCATCATCTTTTTTATCATCAGATTTCTCATCATCTCCAATGCAGAGCATATCTGCTACTTCATACTTCTCAGCAAGTTTATCAACTTCACCTGCATCATAAAGTTTCAGAACTTCTTCCCATACAGTATCTTTCAGCTCATCGTTACCCTTCTTAAAGCCGATTCCATACTCTTCGCTCTGGATTGGCTCGTCAAGGATCACATATTTGCCTTCTTCTCTCTGGGAAAGCTGATATTTGGCAACACCGATATCTACTGCGATGGCATCTGCAGCGCCGGAATCCAGATTCATGAATGCTGTATTGTAATCAGGATTCTCTGTCAGTGATGCAAAGCTTGCTGTAAGATCCTTATTATCATCGCTGTTTAATGCATCCAGTGCTGCGGAAGCGGCCTGAACTACTACATTCTTGCCTGCCAGGTCATCCAGCTTCTCAATCCCTGAATCGGCTGCAACAACCATCACCTGCTCATTGTTCAGATATGGATTTGACCATGTATAGTCATCCTCACGTCCGTTAATTGTAAATCCGTTCCAGATACAGTCAATAGAACCGGAATTCAGTTCCATATCCTTGGAATCCCAGTTGATCGGTTTCTTCACAAGTTCCCATCCGAGATTGTCGCATACTTCCTGTGCAAGGTCAAGGTCAAAACCAACATACTCTCCATTATCGTCTTTATATCCGAAAGGAGGATACTGTGCATCAAATCCTACAGTTAATGTCTTACTGTCAGCATCTGCATATACAGAAACAACACCCGTCATCATAGAAGCTGCCATAACTCCTGCCATGAGTACTGCTAAAGATCTCTTTTTCATGATAAATATCTCCTCTTTATCTGTTTTGTTATTTATCACACAGCCACTCTACCATGTGAAAGTATGTGTTAATCCTATCACACACCTCCGCCTCTGTCAAGAGTAAGTTATGAACCTGTACTTCTGTGATAATCTTTCATAAGTCTCTCCAGAAGGGCATCCAGATTTTTTTCATCTGTTTTCTCTTCCGGTACAGACTCGAAAGCTTTCAGAGACTGCCTGATTTCTTCTTTTATATCTTTCTTCAGTTCTTCATCTACTTCAAGTTCTTCCATAACCTTATCATAATCTGTCTTATCATGAACACTGCTGTATGCTATGATATAAGCTTTTAAGGCATCTTTTGAATGTGCTTCTCTGTATGCTTCCAGAAAACATTCCTGTGCTTTTTCCATCTGAAAAAGATAACTGTATGCACAGCCAAGATTATAGCGCACTGAAGCTGCGAATCCTTTTCTCTGCTCAGACAGATCCTCTCTTTCCAGGAGTTTCTGATATACCCGGATGGCGTTCACATACATTCCGTTTTCTGTCAGTGCATCTCCCTTTCTCTTCTGACGGACTGCCGCTTTTTCTTTTCCATAAGTCACAATCCTGCTGTTAAAGCCTTTCATCTCCTCATAGGTAAGGTAATTGATCTCCTTGAAAACAGGATAGATCATATCTTCCACACTTACATTTCTCTCCAGATTCTGTTTCAGCTTTGCAGCCAGATGCACAAGTTCAAGCTCATCTCTGAGCCAGTTGCATAATTCTTCATTAAAAACAGTATGATCAGCAAGGTAAAGATTGTGGTACAGATAATAACAGAGTTCTTCTATAGAATAAATATTCATACTGATATTCTCTATAAAATAAGGATGCTGTGCTTTTTTTGTCTGACATAAAATATATCCGCTCATTGCTCCATCTCCTTTACCATTCTACTGTCTCTGTCCAGGTTTTCCCACTGGAAGGGAACATTTCTCCGAATCCCAGATCTGTAACCGTCACTTTACATTCTGCAGATGAGACATACTGTAATTCCAGCCGTAATCTGGTAGTCTTGTCCGGACGTAGCGGAATACCGGGCAGCATCATTCCTACCCTTCTTTTCTCCGGTCTGTGGTACGTGCTTACAATAAACACAAGCTCCTCTGTATCATCAAGAATAAATTCACAGGATGCCTTACTGTCATACCAGTTATTTCCTGCCTCGATCAGCGGATAATAGGTAGGAGAACCCATCACTCTCATTTCCATCCCCACATCAGCCATAACCAGAGAATCGCTTAAAAAGCGATATCCCTTTAATGCCTTGTTCTCTGTTTTCTCTTTCCTGCAGCGCAGGCACCCTTTGCAAAAAGATTATTTCCATAAAAAACCTTTCTTTTCTGATAGCAGAGTAACCTTACAGACTGTTCAGCCCAGTCCTGGGAAAATCCATCTCCTGTAATCTGAATGCTGGAAAACAGATCTCTGCCAAGTGTTTTCTGGACAAACTTACCGAATTCTGAATCTCTCTCCTGTCCCTCAGCAGGAAGTTCTGTCTCCACAGCTTCTTCCAGTTTTACAGTGACAGGCTTTGTTGCACCGTTCATTGTCATCTTGCGAAAAGACACGTTCTCCGGTGTAAAGGCATACCATCCCACACTGCGATTCCAGGTTTCTCTTTTCTGTGAGAGCACATAATAATAGAAGCTTTCCCCATAATCCAGCAGCATATATTTCTCATGTGGAAATCCAATTATCTCAAATGCTTTCTGGAAATTCTCAACCTGAATTTCCGTCAGCCCGGGCAGTGTCACCGCCACACATTTAGTATTTTTGACCAGTTCTGCCACTCCCAGAAATTTAAGCATTCCCTGCAGAAACTGAGCCAGGATCTCCCATGGTGCAAGTTCCTGTCCTTCCACCAGCACAGAATCACTTTTTTCACAGATTCCATAGACATCATCGATCATGACTCCGCCCTTTTCCCGGACAAAGTAATCTGCTTCCAGTCCTACGCAATAGTCTTTCTGCTCCGGTCTCCAGCACAGAATACAGGGAGCCTCATACTGATTTCCCCCCGCTTTCATAGAAAGAGAACGTGCCTCGTCTCCTTTTCTGTCATAATAACATATCTGAGAATACTCTTTGCCAAAATCAATTCCCACGATCAAATCACGAATTTCGTTCATTTGTTCCTCCCGGTTTCAGGACAATCTGTTCCTGCTCTTCTTTCTCGATCACAAACATCTTCTTCACATATTGTTCCTGGCGAAGATACTTCTTCACCTGTGAAAACACTTCTTTCTTTTTATCCAGTCTGCGTGCAGAGAGCATCTGATTGATCATATGATATTTGCTTACAGGTGTACCCTCAATCTTATTCATTGTAAGTACCCTCTCCTGTGTCCGATTTACCCGCTCTCCTGTTACTGATTCAAAATAATACCGCAATGTCTCCCCGTAGAACAATGTAAATGATTTTGCAAAAATACCTTCATATAAATCACGCAAAGGCTCTGTCTGATATTTCACCTGATTTCCGAGGCCTGCATCCAGTGCATAATAGAGTGTCACCTTTGCAGACGGATCTGCATGGTATTCCACAAAGGTTTTATCATCCAACTGATAAGGACTTAAGACAGATACCGGAAGTTTCCCGAAGAACGCAAAGTACATTCCCTGTTTCACACATTTCTGAAGAATCTCCTCTGCATTGCAAAGCTGTTTTTTCTCCAGCTTTTTTTCTTTGGAATACGCTTCCAGAAGAGCAAGACTGCATACAAAATCAACCGGCCATTTCTCATCATAAGCCCGCTCCAGCAGACTTCTTACAAAAACACTCATCGGATATTCTTTTACAAATGCACCATATGCAGTCTGCGTAAGATATGCTCCTGTAATACGTTCCTTTCCGCTGTGATGAACATAATCCTCCAGGATCTTCTCTCCCTCTTTCCTGTAATCAGAAGTAAACATCAGAAGGCCAAGAAGCTTCTCTTCCAGTTCATAAGTATCCATCTCAAAGCCCTGCGCACTTTTCCATACAGATATCAGTTCATCTACAGGACCAAATCTGTATTCCATAAGATACTTCAGGATCACTTCATCATATTTTCCGCGTCTGTATACATCCGATGCAAGGGCAAGCAATTCGTCATCCTCCTCCATCTCACATCTTGTCAGCATTCTGCTGGTCAGCTTCAGCTGGCTCTCTATGCGGATTCCTTCATATCCGAATTGGGAAACAATGGACATTGCCTGCTGATACATTCCTCTGGAGATCAGTACTTCCAGAAGAGCTGTTCTGTCTACAGCCGCATATTTCTTATAATCCATCTGTCTCAGATAATTATCTGCTTCTTCTGCTCTGGTGTGTTCGGAATAATAAGAAAGCAGCTTCTCTCTGATACATTTCTGATATTCATCTGAAAATTCCTCTGACTCCGGGATCCTCTGAAATGCCTGAAGATTCTCCGGTTTCAGTTCTGTATGCTCACTGCAGTGGAGTACCAGTCCCGGCTCTTCAATATGAAAACCAAGAACCTTATCTGTCAGTTCACGCTCATCAAATAATTTCTTGATATTATAATCTACTGTTGATACATATCTTCTCTGCTTCCCATCCTGAAACAGGATCACCGCATCATCTGTATAAATTCTTGGATAAGCTACGCCCTGGATACATGGGTAAATTTCTTCTTCCCTGAGCTGTTCATGACGCACGATCACATAGCGTATCTTCTTATCATCACAGTACAGTCTGTGTGTAAACAGCTTCTGCACGAGCAGTTTTGCCTGTCCTTCTGTTTTGGGATTGCTTAAAAATTCCTGATAAAGGACCGCATAATTCTCATTCATCCGTCCTTCTTTCGCCTTGCGCATGGCAAAAATCTTCATATGATCCCTGTAATCCGCATATGTCTGTGGCTGACGGCCTCTGTTTCCCACAATACTTGCATAAATAAATGCCTTTTTATCATCTGCAAGAGAAGTATTATTATAGGTAAAATACATCAGAAGGGGCTTTGGAAGTTCTCTCTGATAAGATGTATCCATTGTTTCCACATAATATTCATATATCCTTGTCAGACGGATCCCTTTCTCCACTGCCAGGGAAAACCATCTGAAATATTCCGGTTTTCTCGGATTTCCAAGCATGATATATCTGCAGATTGCTTCCAGCGTATCATCGGATTCAAAAGCATCGTATCCCATTGCCAGTGCTCTGTACATACTGGTACAAAATTCTCTCTCATACCCTGTAAGATAGGCAAATCTCATCACCAGCTCTTCTGTCAGAAGACCTTTCTCTCCCGCAAATAAAAATACCTGTGTCCAGAAACTGCTCATTCTGTGAAGAAGTGTTGTATCACTGCTGATATAATTCCATGCTTCCAGATACAGAAACGGAACTCCTGCAGCCTTTCTCAAAAAGTTCCTCCATCATAAATACCAGCCTTGAAGGGGAACCCTTATCCTCCGGATTCATCTCCAGCCAGAGTTTGAACAACAGGAAACTGTCTTCCTTCTGCAGAAAGAAATTGTACAGACGTCTTATCGCCTGTTCTCTGTCTTTGTGCAATCCTGTAAGAACGCAGAGATAAAGGTAAGCACCTGCCAGTTCCAGATTCTCTCTGACAAAGTTCTGATGTTTAAATTTCTTCAGAATTTCTCTTGCCTGCTCATCCTTTTCTTCCATATGAAGAATGTATGCTTCATACATCTGATATTCCGGATAATCACAGCCTTCTTCCCTTAACTGATTAAGGACAAATCTGCTGCTGCCGATCCATGTCTTACTGTCCATTCTTTTGCAGGAGTATTCTGCAAGGTCACGTAACAGTTCCAGCTTATGCCGTTTCACATGAATCTCTGTTTTGAGCTGCACTTTCGATTCCATGGATGCAGTGATCTGATAAGTCAGCTGCTGATAAGGACTCTTCACAGTGATCTCACCAAACTGACGTCCTTTTTTCAGCTTTTCTTTACGGATTACATATTCCACCTGATAATAGCTTCCTATAAAATCCTCATCTGTGACCACATGCCTGGAAACTTCCAGAAAATCGCCTTTCGCCTCTACCTCCAGCCTGAGATGTCCCCATCCGCTCCTCTGGACTGCAAAAGTTTCGCGGACAGATTCACTGATATCATAAAAGCTGTTCTGATCTGCCTTCAGTTCAATTTTTACAGGATCCTTTTTTCCCGTTCCGATCAGAAACTCTTCTACATGCTGAAATGTCACAGGCTGTTTTGAGAGTCCCTTATAAAGAGCTTTCTCTTTCTGTCCGGCATTTCTTAACAGAAGTTCAAATCTGCGGTCTGTAAAAACACGATATGCTTCTTTAAAATCGTCCTTTGCAATATTCACAAAGGTATCCATATCCGGCACATCTCCGGCTGCACTTTTCAGTTCTGCTTTCTCTGTCTGAATAAGAAATGGCAGCTTATATTCTCCAATGTCTGTGGTGAAACAAAGCCATCCCTCATGTCTCTCACCCGGGTGCATCCCCGCACCGTCAATTCCATACTGCAGTCTCACCGTAGTTCCCGAAAATTTCTCGGTTCCCGGTACCACGCGCCTGTTGGAAGATGTAATATATCCACGTATTTTCTGATTATCCTCTGTTCCGAAATACAGTTCCCCTTTGTACACATCACCTGCTTTCAGAGTCACTTCTATTTTGTCCTGCGAAAAAAGGAGCTGCGGATGTTCATGTCTGAAATTTCCACTTAATAGTTCTTCTATCGTCTTTTTCAAAATTGTTCACCTTATATCCTTGCTTAAATTACAGAGCTACTGTTCACAAGCCTATTGCATTTAATTATACACCACAAAACACATCCGCGCAACAATCCGCTCTTCAGCTTTTTCGTTACTGTTCACAGTAACGTAGACAAAATTCATTCCAGATTGTCTGCGGCAATGGAATTTTGGCTTGTATGTCTCGGGATTTTGGCATATTCATGCCAAAACACCTCGCGGGATAGTGGTGTGTGAACAGTAACGCTTTTTCTCCTTAATTTAATATTGCGCACAGTTAAATTGTCTTATATAATAAAATATATCTTATGATTAGAGCAGATAATTTCTTCATTGTACATTATTTATCAGAAATAAGTATCTGCTCATAAAGAACGGAGGTACTCTATGAAAAAATTAAAAGTATTTTCTATCTCAGCAATTCTTATTGCTATCTGTTGCTCTTTTTTATTTTCAGTTTCAGTATCCGCAGCATCAAAAAAACGTAACAAATTTGACCACAAACCCAGCGGAAACATTTATTACTATGATGAAAACGGACATACTGTAAAGGGACTTGTCACGATCCGCGGAAAGAAATATTATTTTAATGAAAAGGGAATCCAGCAAAACGGCTGGCAGAAGATCAAGGGAGATTATTATTTCTTCCAGATCCGCAACGGCTGTTATGCCTCCATGGTAACTTCCCGGCGTGTAAATGGTATTTATCTTACCAAAAGTGGAGAAGCACGCTATAACAGTGAAGAAAAAAGAAAATTGAACCTTATGGTCACAGCTAACCAGGTCATGCGTCGTGTGACCAAAAGAAATATGTCCAAACCAGAGAAATTATGGAGATGTTATCTGAAGGCAGTCAGCTACGGATACGGTGGCACCGGCAATGACTACGATTTCCGTTACTATTACTCAAACTGGGATGTCAGCTATGCGGAGGATATGTTCTACCGGGGGCATGGCGACTGTTTCGCTTTTGCATCTGCATTTGCTTACCTGGCTAACGCAGTCGGATTTGAAGCCAAGGTTATCTCATCAGGCGGTCATGGATGGGCTGAGATCAAAGGAGAAGTCTGCGATCCGAACTGGGCAAAAGGCACAGGACATATCGAAAGATATTACCGTATGAGTTATGACCTCAGTGGTGTAGACGGACGTCCCTATTATAGAGGAAACAGGGCGTATGTAATTACAATCTGATCTCATCCGGACATTTTCTGACATATCAGGCAGATAAAACTATACGCTTCGCTGCCTGATTTATAGTAATCCTCTAAAATAACGCATCTTAATCCAAAAAGTTCCGGGTATCTGTATCTGCCAGATGTCCCGGAACTGTTACTGTTCACTCCGTTCGTTACTGTTCACTCCGTTCTCAGTAACGTTGCCAAAATTCTCTATCCTGAGTTGACTTTCCTTTCTTTATATCGTATCATTAAATATTATTCATTCAAAAATATTTTTAAGAAAGAGGTTATCATCCATGCAGAATAACAAAAATTTTCTGGGCACAGAACCTGTTGGAAAGCTTCTTTTAAAGCTATCCATTCCAACAGTGATCGCCCAGCTCATCAACATGCTTTATAACATTGTAGACCGTATTTACATCGGCCACATCCCGGGGGAAGGCAGCCTGGCACTTACCGGTGTGGGAGTCTGTATGCCCATCATCATGATCGTCTCCGCATTTGCGGCACTGGTCAGTTCCGGCGGCGCACCAAGGGCTTCTATTTACATGGGAAAACAGGATAATAAATCTGCTGAGAATATATTAGGCAACTGTTTTATTCTTCAGATTATTATCTCTGTTATCCTCACTGCCATTTTACTGATCTGGGGCAGAGATTTATTACTGGCTTTTGGCGCCAGTGAAAACACCATCAGTTATGCAACAGATTATATGCATATTTACGCTTTCGGTACCTTGTTCGTACAATTAACCCTTGGTATGAATGCATTCATCACTGCACAGGGATTTACCACATTTTCCATGGTTTCCGTCCTGATCGGTGCTGTCTGCAATATTGTTTTAGACCCTGTATTTATCTTTGTTTTTCATATGGGGGTACGCGGTGCTGCACTGGCAACTGTTATCTCACAGGCAATTTCCACACTCTGGGTAGTTTTATTCCTCTGCGGCAAAAAGACACAGCTTCACCTCAGGAAAAAGCATCTCCATCTGGAGGCAAAGGTTGTTCTTCCCTGTATCGCACTGGGACTTGCTGCTTTTATCATGCAGTCAAGCGAAAGTATTGTAACTGTCTGCTTCAATTCATCCCTGCTTCGGTACGGCGGTGATATTGCGGTGGGAGCCATGACCATCCTGACCAGTGTTATGCAGTTTGCCATGCTTCCTCTTCAGGGAATTGCGCAGGGAGCACAGCCAATTTCCAGTTATAATTACGGTGCCAAAAACGCAGACAGAGTAAAGAAAACTTTTCGTTTGCTTCTGATCACCTGTCTGTCATATTCTGTACTCCTCTGGGCTGCTGTACAGCTTGTTCCCAGAGTATTTGTAAGCATTTTTACGGCAGATACAAGTCTTATCGAATTTACTGCACCAATGCTTAAAATCTATCTGGGTGGTCTGTTCCTCTTCGGTATCCAGATTGCCTGTCAGATGACCTTTACCTCCCTTGGAAAGGCAGTAAACTCTATTATTGTTGCTGTTGTCCGTAAGTTTGTACTGCTGATCCCGCTGATCTATATTATGCCTCATATGATATCTGATTCAACAACAGGCGTATATATGGCAGAACCCATTGCAGATATTACTGCTGTGATCTTTACCTCTGTTTTATTTACATTTCAGTTTAAAAAGGCACTGG
>NZ_JBWJVP010000184.1:0-25469 GCF_056339915.1 Blautia sp. ZXY-1-B12
GAAATCAATATTCAGCTGAAAAAGGGAGAAATCCTCACCCTCATCGGTCCTAACGGTGCCGGAAAATCCACTATTCTTAAAAGCATCACCAGACAGCTTGCCACGATCAGCGGTACTGTTTATCTGGATAAAGAAAAAATGGCAAAGATGACCAATAAAGAGGTCTCTCAGAAACTGGCAGTCGTGCTCACAGAGCGTATGCGTCCGGAACTGATGACCTGCGAAGACATTGTAGCCACAGGGCGTTATCCTTATACAGGAACTTTGGGAATACTCTCCGCAGAGGATAAGACAAAGGTAAAGAAATCAATGGAAACCGTCCATGCATGGGATTTAAAAGACAGGGATTTTACAGCCATCAGTGATGGTCAGAGACAACGAATCCTTCTTGCCCGGGCTATCTGTCAGGAGCCGGAGATCATTGTACTGGATGAGCCGACTTCTTTTCTGGATATCCGTCATAAGCTGGAACTTCTTACTATTTTGAAACAGATGGTGCTGGATCATCAGCTTACAGTGATCATGTCGCTGCATGAGTTGGATCTTGCACAGAAAATATCTGATAAAGTTATCTGTGTACATGGAGAATATATAGAAAAATATGGTGCTCCGGAAGAAATCTTTACTTCTGAGTATATTCGGAAGTTGTATGGAATTACCAGAGGAAGCTATAATGCTGCTTTTGGATGTGTGGAGATGGATCCGCCCAGAGGTGAACCTCAGGTGTTTGTAATTGGCGGTAATGGAAGCGGAATTCCGTATTATCGCAAAACTGCAGAGACAGGGAATTCCATTTGCGGCAGGAGTGCTTCACACGAATGATGTAGACTGTCAGGTAGCCGGTGCACTTGCAGACCAGGTGATTACAGAGAAACCTTTCGAAAGTATTTCACAGGAATCTTATGATAAGGCTGTGGAATTGATGAAAAAATGTCAGAAAGTTATCTGCCCTCTGAAAGACTTCGGAACAGTGAATGCCGCAAACAGGGAACTGCTTCGCCTTGCGCGGGAGCTGGGAATACTGGCAGAGCTATAGGTTACTGTTCACTCCGTTCCCAGCAACACGCTTCGCGATGCACAGAATTTATGCTAATCGCATAAATTCGCGCAGTATGTCTCGGGTTTTCTGTGACCTTCGCTCACAAAAAACACCTCGCGGGATATTACCAGTGAACAGTAGCAGCTATAGTACATCGTTTTCTGAAATAATGTTATTATTTCATGCATATGTATGCTATAATGGATACCATCAATCATCCAAAGGAGAGAAATATGGATAAGTTATACATTGTTATCCCGGCATACAATGAGCAGGATAACATTGAACAGGTCATTAATGACTGGTATCCTGTTATAGAGAAGCATAACGGAAACGGTCAGTCACGTCTGATTGTCATTGATGACGGGAGCAAAGATTCTACATATGAAAAACTGAAACAGTGTACAAAGACACGCCCTCTGCTGATTCCGATAACAAAACCAAACGGCGGTCATGGTGCAACTGTGCTTTATGGCTATAAGTATGCACTCAAAAATGGTGCAGATTACATTTTCCAGACAGATTCAGACGGCCAGACACTGCCGGAAGAATTTGAACCGTTCTGGAAACGAAGACAGAAATATGATATGGTCATCGGCTGGAGAAAAGACAGACAGGATGGAATATCACGTGTTTTTGTAACAAAAACTCTGAAACTGGTTATCCGTATCTGTTTTGGAGTAAATCTGACAGATGCCAACACTCCGTACCGTTTGATGAAAGCAGAGACGATGGCCAGGTACATACATCTGATTCCGAAGGACTTTAATCTTTCCAATGTACTTCTGGCTGTTATTTATAAGAAGAAGGGATGCAGCATCAAATTTCTTCCTGTCACATTCAGACCTCGTCAGGGCGGGGTGAATTCCATTAACATGAAGAAAATCTGTAAGATCGGAAAACAGGCGGTAATAGATTTTGTGAAATTGAACAGGATTATCCGCCGAACATAAAAAATGATGAAAAAAAACTGTTGTTCCTACAGTGATCGTGAGGAACAGCAGTTTTTTGTTGTTATATTTTCAGATAAATGTCGAATCATATCATAAGATGTCGGACGAAATAAATTGACATTTTCTTTAAACAAAATTACAATTATAGTTGTAATAAGACAGAAAACGGTATGTACCGATCTGCACACATCGGGTGCATAACACACATAACACAACAAATCAACATATAACAAAACAACACAGACAACACAGACAACACAGACAACACAGGTAACAAGGTTACCACAAATGTAAAAATAATAATCAGGGAGAAAAGAATAAGATGAACAAAATGAATGAATTGTGCGAAATGGAATTAACAGGTCGTTACGAGGAGAAACTTTCTGCTCTGAAAGCGGAAATCAGTGCAGCAGATGAGTATATCAGGCAGGATGACGAGTGACCTGACGGAATTTGAGAACCGATATGAGCGTTTCGATATCCCGTATCGTGTAAAAAGATTTCTGGATGACTATATTGCGTGTATGCAGACAAAATATGAACGTCTTGCAGACCTGTGCTATCTGGCGGGAGAACAAGGATTATAAAAAAAATCTCTGTTTTATCTGTCGAAATAAAGTATTGTAGTAATATACTATATTTACGACAGATAAGGAGAAAATGCGTTATGTACAGAAAGAAAAATTTTATAAGTCTGGGAATGAGCCTGGTTCTGGCAGCTGGAATTACGGTAACACCTGTAACAGCAGCAGATTTCACAGATGGTACAGTTCCTGAATTTAATTCAGATGATGCAACAGAATTTGATGTACAACAGGAAACTGCGGATAATGCGGAGTTTGCATCAGATACAGAGGATAGCATTTCGGACAAAGCAGGTTCAAATGAAGCAGATTCAGACGAAGAAGTCTTTGCAGAGGCTGTCATTCCGAGACGAAAACGGTGCTGTGGATAACAGACAGCTTCTGGAGAAATATCTGAATGACATTCTGTACGGACAGGATCCGGACACACAGCCAGCAGCTTCTCTGGGTGAGGATGTACTGAATGGACAGCAGCAGACCTTATATGAGGAACTTAAGAGTAAAATCAGCGCAGTGGCATCGAAAGGTGGTTCTACCAGGTTTAAAGTCAGTTCAGATCTGGGACTGACCTGGCAGACAACAGCAAGCGGTAATGCGCTCAAAAGAGAAGTAGCCGCACACCTTAATGAACTGGATATTTCAAAGATTATCGATTGCCTGGCTGTAGATTGTCCATATGAATTGTACTGGTACGAAAAGACTGCGGCTACTACCTGGCAGTATGGTTACAGCACAAAGGCAACAGGAAACAAAACAACTGTAAAAATTGAAAATCTTTCCATATCTATGCCGGTGATCAGCAGTTATGCTTCCGGTAAATATAAAGTAAATGCAGGGATTGTACAGCTTGCAAAAAGTGCAGCAGAAAATGCCAGAATGATCGTAAAAGAATTTCAGGGTTATACAGAGACAGAAAAGCTGTACGGATATAAAGAAATGATCTGCTACCTGACTTCCTACAATGATGATGTGACGGAGGATGATGAATACGGAGATCCATGGCAGTTAATCTATGTTTTTGACGGAGATGACAGTACTAATGTGGTCTGTGAAGGTTATTCCAAGGCATTTCAGTATCTGTGCGATCTCAGTGACATTACCTGCTATACAGTGACCGGTATGATGAATGGCGGTACAGGTGAAGGTCCTCATATGTGGAATATTGTGGCAAATAACGGTAAATATTATATGGCAGATATCACAAACAGCGATGAAGGAACAGTTGGAGAAGACGGAGGTCTGTTTCTGGATACTCCGATTTCAGGAAGTATTTCCCGGGGCTATACATATGCGACAGACAGTGCGAATATATATTTTGCATATGACAAAGAAGCAAAGAGCTTATATGGAACCGGAAAAAATTCCATTCTTTATATGACGAAGGAAACGTATTCTGCTGATGATCTGACTGCAAAACCGGCAAAAACTTCAATTACAGGTATATCAAACAGGACTGCCGGAAAACTTGTGATTACATGGAAAAAGGCAAAGAGTGCAGACGGATATGAGATCTATCGTCGGGCAGGAACCACTAATCCATACGTAAGAGCAGCGGTAATTAAATCCGGTTCAACTACAAAATACACAAATGCAAAACTGAAAAAAGGACATACATATTATTACAGAATCCGTTCATACAGATGTGATGAGAATGGAAGAGAGATATGCAGTGGCTGGTCAACGGTTGAGAAGCAGGAGGTAAAATGAAATCGGTAATCAGAAAAAGACACAAAGGATAACGTGGATAAAACAATGATGAAAGTACTTTCGTAAAAACAGAGTACGCAGTTTCAGGGGATTTTCTTGCCATATGTGGAACATCATGATACAATGAGACACGATATGACAGAGAGAGCCCCTGAAATTTTATTATGTTATAAGAAATTACTCCATAATGCTCTTATAATATAATAAAGCAGTATTTTTATAATGCTGTAAATATCTGGAAAATATGGGAGGAATAAATATAAATGTGTGGAATTGTTGGATTTACAGGTAATCATCAGGCAGCACCTATATTATTATATGGTCTGTCCAGACTTGAATACAGAGGTTATGATTCAGCGGGACTTGCAGTTCGCGACGGCGAAGGTGATACAGAGGTTATTAAAGCGAAAGGCAGACTGAAAGTTCTTGCAGATAAAACTAATAATGGAGAATCTGTACCTGGAACATGTGGTATCGGACATACCCGTTGGGCGACACATGGAGAACCATCTGAGACAAATGCGCATCCCCATATGAGTGATGACGGTAACGTAGTAGCAGTTCATAATGGAATTATTGAGAATTATCAGGAACTGAAAGACAAACTGATTCGCAATGGCTATGAGTTTTATTCATCTACAGACACTGAAGTAGCAGTTAAACTGGTAGATTATTATTATAAGAAATATCTCGGAACACCGGTAGATGCCATTAACCATGCAATGGTCCGTATCCGCGGTTCCTATGCTCTTGCGATCATGTTTAAAGACTACCCGGGAGAGATTTATGTGGCAAGAAAAGACAGCCCGATGATCCTTGGGGTGGAGAACGGTGAATCTTACATTGCATCCGATGTTCCTGCAATTTTAAAATACACCAGAAATGTATATTATATTGGAAATCTGGAGATGGCTCGTATCAGAAAAGGGAGATCACGTCTTACAATCTGGATGGTGATGAGATCCAGAAAGAGCCGAAAACAATTGAATGGGATGCAGAAGCGGCGGAGAAAGCGGGATTTGAACATTTCATGATAAAAGAAATTCATGAACAGCCGAAAGCAGTTCGGGATACTTTGAATTCTGTACTCAAAGATGATCGTATTGATCTCTCAGAAGTAGGTCTTACAGATGAGGAGATCAAAAAGATCAGCCAGATTTATATTGTAGCCTGTGGCTCTGCTTACCATGTGGGAATGGCAGCCCAGTATGTGATTGAAGATCTGACAAGGATTCCGGTACGTGTGGAACTGGCATCGGAATTCCGATACAGAAATCCGATTTTAGATCCGGAAGGTCTTGTGGTCATTGTCAGCCAGTCAGGGGAAACAGCAGACAGCCTTGCGGCACTTCGTGAGGCGAAACAGAGAGGTATCCGTACACTGGGAATTGTCAATGTGGTAGGTTCTTCCATTGCCAGAGAAGCGGATAATGTTTTTTACACTCTGGCGGGACCGGAAATTTCTGTAGCAACTACCAAGGCATACAGTACTCAGCTGATTGCCTCCTATGCACTGGCAGTGCAGTTTGGAAAAGTCAGAGAACAGATTACAGAAGAAAAATATCAGGAGCTGATCGCAGAGCTGAAAACACTTCCGGATAAGATTGCCAAGATCATTGAAGATGACAAAGAGCGTATCCAGTGGTTTGCGGCTAAGCAGGCAAATGCCAGGGATGCTTTCTTTATCGGGCGTGGTATTGACTATGCCATCAGTATGGAAGGCAGCCTGAAGATGAAAGAAGTCAGTTATGTACACACAGAAGCTTATGCGGCCGGAGAACTGAAACATGGCACAATCTCTCTGATTGAGGACGGAACTCTTGTGATCGGTATTCTCACGCAGAATCATCTCTATGAGAAAACAGTCTCCAATATGGTAGAATGTAAGAGCCGCGGTGCATACCTGATGGGACTCACCACATATGGACATTATAATATAGAAGATACTGCAGATTTCACAGTTTATATTCCGAAAACAGATCCACACTTTGCAACTTCACTGGCAGTTATTCCTTTGCAGCTGCTTGGCTATTATGTCAGCGTAGCCAAAGGCCTGGATGTAGATAAGCCGAGAAATCTGGCTAAGAGTGTAACTGTGGAATAGTGCCGGTTCACCAGTAACGAAAACAATATAATATGTAGCGTAATGCCACAGACTGTAAAGGATTAATACGGTCTGTGGCATTTTTTTTCAAAATCCCAGAATCTCATGAAAATAGATCTGATTTTGAATAACAGAAGGATGTTCCGGTTTCAGTGTTCTGGCTTTCCGGTGAAATTCAAAAGCTTCTTTGTGCATTCCAGATTTGTCCAGACATACACATAATTGCAGAAATGGTATGAAATTATGGCAGTCCGGAATATAGAATCCTCCGTTTTGGTTGTTGTCCGGTGCAAGAAGTGCCTGATGATACCAGTGAGCTGCCATGGAAAAGTTCTGTTTCATAAAAAATATTTTCCCAATCTCACAGCATATTTCGGCTCTTGGAATATCTGACATGAAACTGTGAAACAGTATCTCAAGAGCATGCTGGTCATTGCCTGATGCCTGATAACAATAGGAGAGAACCAGACAACTGCCCAGTCTGTTTTCAATCCAGCCGTCTGGCTCTTTCAGAAATTTTTTCAAAACACAAAATGGCATACTCGTATTGCTTATGGTAAAAAAGTTCCCGGCCATAATAAAATAAGTCTCTGGGTTCCAGAGTCTCTCCTTCTTCGATCATCTGTTGATAGATGTGCAGATTTCGAAAGGAAGAGCGGGGTTTTTGTTTTGCGATGTTGAATCTGTATGGGAGAATAAAGGATGTTCCCGGTGGGAATGATGGATTCATGAACTCTTCCACGCGATCTGAAATTTCGGGAAGTTTTTAAGATGCGTTCTCTGTAACAGGAGAATGCAGCATGATTCCATTCATCGAAATCTGTGACATAATCCATCATAACCATATCTGTGTTCGGACTCAGTGTTTCTTTTAATTGTTTTAGTCTGTACAGATTTTCCTGAGTGATCATGTCGTCTGCATCCAGCCACATCCAGTAATCAGTACTGACTTTTTCCGAAATAAAATTCCGGGCAGCAGAAAAATCATTTTTCCATGGAAAATCATAAACTTCTGCTGTAAATTCTCTGATAATTTCTTTGGTCCTGTCTGTAGAACCGGTATCACAGATAAGAATTTTGTCTACAATTTCTTTCATGGGTTTCAGGATACGCGGCAATACTTTTTCTTCATTTTTTACAATCATACAAAGGCTGAGAGAAATCATGGAAGACAATTTAAAGCACCTTTTGAGAAAATCAGGAGGAGCATTTGCCCCTCCTGAGGTTTAAGTTGCAAGAAGTCCGGCTGCGCGGAGATTTGCGAGAAGCTGATTAAACTGGGTTACAATATCTGTCTGACCTGTGGCATCTGCTACGGCCGCTGCCGGAGCTACAGTACCGGCAGGTCCGGTAGCACCAGTGGCACCAGTAGGTCCGGCAGCACCAGTAGGTCCGATAGGCCCGGCAGGGCCAGTAGGTCCGATAGCTCCGGAAGGTCCGGCAGCGCCAGTGGCTCCGGTAGCTCCGACAGGTCCGGTAGCGCCAGTGGCTCCAACAGGTCCGACAGGACCTGGGTAGCCTTGAAGTCCGGGTTCACCCTGGGGGCCCTGAGGTCCCATTGGACCAACGGGACCGGGACAGCCTCTGGGTCCGGTAGGACCAGGACAACCGCGCGGCCCCTGAGGTCCCTGACAGTCACAGCTGCAGCGATTGTTATTGTTACAACAGGATGTACCGGATAATTCAGGATCATCTGAGGTATGATGACTAAACAGCATAGAAAAGTATCACCTCTGGAAAAATCTTATATCGTCAGACTAGACAGTCCGCCTGGCAGACTGTAATTTTACAGGACATTCCGGCAGTTGTTGTGGAATCTGACAATAATAGATTGCAGTTCTCGATATTAGTATATGTTTCATATGTGAGTTTGTGACTTACTATTGTATAACTGTCAACTACCCATTACCTAAAGGCAATGGGCTTGTAACTGCCCAGTCGTAGTAACGGTTTACGCCTTCGACCTTTTATCCCAAATAGGTATTGCTACCTAAAGTGGCGCTACATCATAGGGTGGTTGACAGCATCCTTTACAGACAAGATATACTCATTTGTAACTGTATCAGGTACTAAACTTCCCATGCTATACAGCAAACATTCTTTTACGGGTAAGATTTTACGCAATACGCGAGTTTTTTACTTTATAGGAAAGAAATATAAAAACTGCTGTGGAAAATAATTATATTTTCCTGACAGGATAATTATCAAAAATGAAAAGAGTCTGATGCATAAAACATATAGGTTTATGCGTTGGATTCTTTTTTGTCTCTTGCCCAATAAGTTCCGGTATGCTATGATAAACAAAAGCATATTTTCTAATTATCTAAATCTATGTAATTGCCTGGTATTTTCGACAGTTACAGCCAAATCTCAATTCATATACAGATCATGAATCTGTTCTTTCAGAAAAGTCATGCTTTAATTTTCACTATTTATTTCTAGCAGGAGTTTTCTAAAAGACAGGAACTCCTGAACATATTTATTAAGGAGGTTATAAGATGCTGTATAAGAAGACAGAAAAGCTATCAATAATAAAGAGGGAGGGTGAGATAATGGGTATGTTTGTAAATCCGAATGCTGCAGCATTTCAGTGTGCAGTCAATTCAGAAGTATATATAGACAAAACGGGATTATTGGAATATACAAATAAAGTATTGGGCACAAATGCCAGGTTTATATGTAACAGTCGTCCGCGCAGATTCGGGAAATCTGTTACTGTAGATATGCTGACTGCATATTACAGTAAAGGATGCGACACTGAAAAAATGTTTTCAGGACTGGAAATCAGCAAATGTCCGGATTTTTACGAACATTTAAATAAATATGATGTCATTCATTTTGATGTACAATGGTGCTGTATATCAGCAGGTTCCAGTGAGAATTTAATTTCATATATCACGAATATCGTTGTTTCCGAATTAAGAGAGACTTATCCTGAAGTCAATCTGGTGGAAAACAGCACTATATATGGAGCAATGGCACGCATTAATACTGTATTAGGAAAACAGTTTATTGTAATCATTGATGAATGGGATGTTCTGATTCGTGATGAAGCCCATAATCAGGCAGCACAGGAAATGTATATTGACTTTCTCAGAAACATGTTTAAAGGAATTGAGGCATCAAAATATATCGCACTTGCATATCTGACCGGAATTTTACCGATAAAGAAATTAAAAACCCAGTCTGCCTTAAATAATTTCACCCAGTTTACAATGCTTAATGCCGGCCCATTGACACCATATATCGGTTTTAATGAAGATGAAGTAATCGATTTGTGTGAAAAATATGAGATAGATTTTGCAGAAGTGAGGCGGTGGTACGATGGTTACCGTCTTGGAGATTACCATGTATATAATCCAAATGCGTTAGTAAATCTGACAATTATGCGGACATTCCAGAGCTACTGGTCACAGACAGGAACCTATCTGTCAATCCTGCCACTGATCAACATGGATTTTGATGGTCTGCGGACATCCATCATAGAAATGCTGTCCGGTTCCTCTGTAGAAGTAAATGTCAATGAATTTCAGAATGATATGGTCAGCTTCGCAGACAAAGATGATGTATTGACTCTGCTGATCCACCTGGGTTACCTTGCCTACGACCAGAGAACCCAGAGAGCTTACATTCCTAATGAAGAAATCCGTCAGGAATTTCGTGCCGCAACCAAACGAAATAAATGGAATGAACTGCATCGAATTCCAGCAGGAATCTGAGAAACTACTGGAAGCCACCTGGGAAATGGATGCAGAAACAGTTGCTGAACAGATAGAGAAAATCCATGCAGAATACACATCAGTGATTCAGTACAATAACGAGAATTCCCTGAGCAGCGTACTCAGCATTGCCTACTTAAGTGCAATAAAATACTATTTTAAGCCAATCCGGGAACTCTCGACAGGAAGAGGCTTCGCAGATTTTGTCTTCATCCCCAAACCACTGTACAGAGACTATTATCCTGCATTACTCGTCGAACTGAAATGGAACAAAGACGCAGAAACTGTTCTGAATCAGATAAAAGAACGAAAATATCCAGAGTCATTACAGCAGTATACAGGAGATATTTTGCTGGTGGGGATCAACTACGATAAAAAAGAAAAAGTACATCAGTGTGTAATCGAAAAATGGTTTCCACTGTGTATATAGAACGTAACTTCAAAAGAATCATATAAGTTATGAGAAAAGACATTCTACCCCAGTGGATGGAATGTCTTTTTTATATAATTTTTAGCTTGCATCTATGTAAAATTGATATCAGAAAATTCCCTCTTTTTATGTTGACATTACTAAAAGCAAGACTATAATGAAAACCGAAAAAAGAATCTGACTCGATTGGAAAGGGGAAGTTAATTATGAGTACAGTTTTGCCAAGAGAAGAAGCAGTAGAAACAATTTTTTCTAAAATTTTGGCTTCGCCGGAAGCATCCGGACGATTAAGCGGAGTTTTTTATGACCATATAGATGACGACCATCGTCTGACAGATAATGACAGAGATCATTTCCTGCAGGTATTGTTTCATGCGTACCAGAACGGTGATATCAGTGCACTGCTGTTGGAATTATGCGGCAGAAGTATGTTTGACCTGTTAAGGGAGGCTTATCTGATCCCGAAGAAATTCCACGGAAAAGCAGGAGAGAACCCGGTGCTCCTTACAGATGCAGCCGGAGAACTTCTTCCCGGGGAAAAGGTTTCAGCCAGAGAATATGCAAAATTCAAGGAAACATATGAACATCATGAATGTGCCCCCAGATCTGCACTGTATCTTGCAGATGGTTATGATCTTGTCCGTACCTATACAGAAGGTCTGAACATTACAGAAGAAAAAGATAACCGTAAACGTGGTGTCCTGGCTCTTTATGCACTTCCCGACACCTGTAAACTGGGTCTGACAGAAGCACAGGCATATGCCGTTGTATGGGATGCTTTCCAGAAGATTCAGGAAGAAGCCCCAAGAGCCATGGTATACTACGGACAGGAAACAGGTCTGAAGAAAGAGAATCCGGATAAACCCTATGATGAAATTGGAATTCTTCTTCCTATCCATGAATTTGAGAAAAAAATGCTGCAGCATTTAGACGAGATTGACGGAATCGTACTGGCATGCAGAGAGAAAATGATGGAGAAAGCAGGAAATGACAGTCTGCAGCTTTAACAAATCAAGCAAGTAGCAAAGCGGATGATTTTATCCGATTGACAATATAGAATGAGGAAGTGAGAAAAATGCCGCAGGAAGTGATTAAAAAGAACCATATGGATGTTGCCTGGCATGAGTATACAGATGAAAATGGGGAAAATGTACCAGTTGTAGATTCCAGCATCGCAGAGAAAGCATCCGTTATCGGACGTGTGGGGATTATGTTGTCTCTCATGCGGTACCGGAGCATGGAGAGTGAGAAGTTCCATGAATACACTGGCAGAAGCACTTGGCATTACGTGTACGGCGGATATTGGTCTGATGTCCATTGAATATACATGTTATGACGGAGAAAATGGTTTTACCCAGTCGTTGTGCCTGACTAATACAGGCGTAAATACTTTGAAGTTAAATCGTCTGGAACACTTTATCCGAAACTTTGAAAAAGAAGGAAAACATATGTCAGGAGAACAGCTGCATACATTTCTTGACAATATTGAAAAAACACATGGTCTATATTCCCCGCCTGCACTGGGACTTGCTGCAGCGATCGCATGCTGCGGATTTACATTCCTTCTTGGGGGCGGTCCGATCGAGATGTTCTGTGCATTTGTCGGGGCAGGAATTGGAAATTATCTCCGCTGCAAACTGACCAAACACCATTTTACATTGTTCTTATGTATTGTGTCTTCTGTATCTCTGGCATGTTTTGCATATGCAGGTCTGCTCAAACTTGGAGAAATATTATTTGGTATTTCTGTTCAGCACGAAGCGGGATATATCTGTGCAATGCTCTTTATCATACCGGGATTTCCGTTTATTACCAGTGGTATTGACCTTGCAAAACTGGATATGCGTTCAGGAATAGAACGTCTGACTTATGCTTTGATCGTTATTCTGGTAGCTACTATGTCAGCATGGATCATGGCACTGATCCTGCATTTGAAACCTGTAGATTTTATAAAATTTTCACTGTCAACAGAGCAGTGGATCTTATTCAGGCTTCTTGCAAGTTTCTGCGGAGTGTTTGGATTCTCTATCATGTTTAACAGCCCGGTTCGTCTGGCAGTCGCAGCAGCCGGGATAGGAGCAGCTGCCAATACTCTGAGACTGGAACTGGTAGACCTTGCAAATATTCCTCCTGCTGCAGCCGCATTTATTGGTGCACTTACTGCGGGACTTCTGGCGTCCCTGCTGAAGAATAAAGTCGGATATCCAAGGATATCTGTAACAGTTCCCTCAATCGTTATCATGGTTCCGGGATTATATTTATACAGAGGATTTTATAATCTTGGTATTATGTCATTATCAGTAGCTGCATCCTGGTTTGCGTCTGCGATCCTTATCATTGCAGCGTTGCCATTAGGGCTAATCTTTGCACGTATTCTGACAGATAAAGCTTTCAGATACTGTACTTAACCGAATCAAAAATCAGGGAAATCCCCAACCACTGTTTAAATTGCAAAAAGCAATAAGCAGTGGTTGGGGATTTGTTCGTGCAAGTATCTACTCCAATAGGAAAATGTGAAAATTATATCAAACTAACAAACAATTTTATGCTTCCAAACAAATATTTAAACGAAAAAATTGTTCAGATTTCTGTACAAAAGCTCTTGTCAATTTTTTGACAATGTGTTATCATTAAGACGTCAATTTTGTTAGGAGAAAAGGAGTATTAAGATTATGAGCAGTAAAATTACTATCATTGGAGCCGGCAGCGTCGGATCTACCATCGCGTACACTTTATCAAGCCAGGATATCGCATCTGAAATTGTTCTGATCGATATCAACAAAAAGAAAGCAGAAGGTGAAGTTCTGGATATTATCCAGGGAACCTGCTTCAGAGATCCTATCTCTATCATTGCCGGAGACTACGAAGATGCTAGGGATTCTGACATCGTTATCATCACATCCGGTATTGCCCGTAAACCAGGACAGACAAGACTTGAACTTACACAGACAAATGTAAATATCCTCAAATCTATCACACCGGAGATCGTAAAGGCAGCTCCAAATGCCCTTTATCTGATCGTAAGCAATCCGGTTGATATCATGACTTATGTATTTACAAAGATTTCCGGACTTCCAGAAAACCAGATCCTTGGTTCCGGTACAATTCTTGACTCTGCACGTCTGCGCTGCGGATTATCCGAACATTTCCAGATTGCACAGAGTAATATCCATGCCTATGTATTCGGTGAGCATGGAGATACATCCTTTATTCCGTGGTCTGGTGCCTATATTTCAGGTGTAAGTGTGGATGAATATTACGACCTTGAGAAGAAACTCGGTAAGGATATTGAACCGATTGATAAAGAAGCAATGCTTCAGTATGTACAGAAATCTGGCGGTGAGATCATTTCCAAGAAAGGTGCAACTTTCTATGCAGTATCCTCTTCTGTATGCAAACTTTGCAGCCTTCTTGTATCTTCTTCAGAGTCTATCTCTACAGTATCTACTATGATGCATGGAGAGTACGGAATCGATGATGTATGCCTGAGTACATTAACTCTGGTAGGACCAAATGGTGTACAGGGCAAAGTTCCAATGAGAATGACAAAAGCTGAGATCGAACAGCTTAAGAAGAGTGCAGATGCACTGAAAGAAATTATTGCTCAGATTGACCTTAATTAATAATATATCAGACAAAACATTCAGAAGTACAGGTACAGCCTGTTCTTCTGAATCCATATTACTGTTTACTCCTTTTTAATTATTAGCCAAAATTCTGTACTGTAAGCGGAAACAGACGAATTTTGGCTTACATATATCAAAAGCAAAAAAATATATAAATAATATTTTTATTAATTTTTTGAAAGATACTATGATTGTGAGTAAATAGAAAAGCGGAAGATTTTATCTGCCTGAAAAAGATTAATTTAGATCAGAAGAATTGAGCAATGATGCGTGATAAAAAAATTATCAAAAACCTCTTGTTAAAATGTTGTCAATATGATATAATATTTTTCGGAAATCGAGCTGATACACTCCTTTAATTGCGGAGGAAGGGTGTGCGAACTCTTTTATTTTCTATGTCTCAACAAAGATATAAAAAGTAATTGTATTAGACTTGATTTATATTTTTGTCCATATATTGTTAAAAAAAAGACAAGGACTAGCGACTGTTATTTACGGGCGCTATATATCGGGGCAAATTGCTTTTGGACCCTGATATCATTATTTGAGCAACATGAATTTATCTGAACAACTAAGAAAGGATAATGTTAAGTATGAAGTACAGTTATTATCCGGGTTGTACCCTGAGAAACAAGGCGAAAGATCTGGACGAATATGCCAGAGCCAGCGCCAGAGCACTTGGGTTTGAACTGGAAGAGATCGAAGACTGGCAGTGCTGCGGAGGTGTTTATCCTCTGGGAACTGACGAAATTGCTACGAAGCTTTCTTCTGTACGTGCTCTTAATCAGGCCAAAGAAAAGGGCCAGGATCTGGTAACAATCTGCTCTGCCTGTCATCACGTGATCAAACGTGTCAATGATGATATGAAAAATGTGGAGGATATCCGCACCAGAGCAAATAATTACATGCAGCTTGATGAGCCTTATGAAGGCGAGACAACAGTGCTCCATTATCTGGAAGTACTTCGCGACAAAGTCGGTTTCGACAAGCTGAAAGAGAAGGTAGTAAACCCGCTTACAGGAAAGAAAATCGGAGCCTATTACGGATGTCTCTTATTACGTCCGGGCAAGATCATGGCATTCGATGATCCGGAGAATCCAACTATCATGGAAGATTTCATCCGTGCACTTGGTGCAGAACCGGTGATCTATCCATACAGAAATGAATGCTGCGGCGGTTACATTTCTCTCAAAGAAAAAGAAATGTCCCAGAACATGTGTCAGAAAATAGAAGACAGTGCCCAAGGCTTTGGCGCAGATATGCTGATCACAGCCTGTCCATTGTGTAAATATAATTTAAATAAAAACGCTTCCAGCGAACTGCCTGTATATTATTTCACAGAGCTCCTTGCAGAAGCCCTCGGAGTAAAAGAGGAGGTAGCGAAATGAGAAACGAACATTCAGCAGCAGAAAAGATCAAAGAGATCTCCGGAACCAATCCGCTGAAATGTATGAAATGTGGAAAATGTTCTGCTACCTGCCCATCTTTCAATGAAATGGATATCAAGCCACATCAGTTTGTATCCTATGTTGTAAATGAAGATATCGAAGCACTTGTCAATTCAAAGTCTCTCTGGAAATGCCTTTCCTGCTTCGCCTGTGTAGAGCGTTGTCCAAGAGATGTAAAACCGGGAAAGATCATCGATGCAGCAAGACAGTTAGTTGTCCGTGAAAAAGGCGGCGATTATCTGAAAGCAGATGAGATACCACAGCTTCTTGATCCGGAACTGCCACAGCAGCTTCTGGTAAGTGCATTCAGAAGATACAGGAGGTAAGCCAGCGTGCAGAGAATTGGTGTATTTGTCTGTCATTGCGGAAGTAATATCGCCGCTACGGTAGATGTAAAAAAAGTTGTTGAATTAGCTGCCAAAGAGCCGGGTGTCGTTCATGCAGAAGACTACCAGTACATGTGCTCAGAAGCAGGCCAGGCTAAGATTCAGGAAGCCATCAAAGAGAAGAAACTGACAGGCGTCGTTGTCTGTTCATGCTCTCCACGTATGCATGAGGCAACATTCAGAAAAGCAGCCGAAAGAGCTGGTCTGAACCCATACATGGTGGAAATCGCAAATATCCGTGAGCATTGTTCCTGGATTCACAAGGATATGGAAGAGGCTACAAAGAAAGCTGTGATCCTTGCCAGAGCAGCAATCGCAAAAGTGAATTTAAATGCTCCTCTTCAGCCGGGAGAGAGCCGTGTTACAAAGAGAGCCCTGATCATCGGCGGCGGTATTGCCGGAATCCAGACAGCCCTGGATATCGCAGATGCAGGATATGAAGTAGATATCGTAGAGAAGACTCCAAGTATCGGTGGAAGAATGTCACAGCTTGATAAAACATTCCCGACACTTGACTGTTCTGCATGTATCCTCACACCTAAGATGGTAGAGGCAGCAGCACATGAGAAGATCAATATCTATACATACAGTGAAGTAGAACATGTCAGCGGTTTCGTAGGTGATTTCACCGTTGATATCAGAAAGAAAGCAAGAAGTGTAAATATGGACAAATGTACAGGCTGCGGTGTCTGCCAGGAAAAATGTCCGTCCAAGAAGATTCCGAACGAATTTAACAGAGGATTAAATAACAGAACTGCTATTTACACTCCATTTGCACAGGCAATCCCGAATGTTCCGGTTATCGACCGTGAGAACTGTCTGAAATTTAAAACAGGAAAATGTGGTGTCTGCTCCAAAGTATGTCAGGCAGGAGCCATTGATTACGATCAGCAGGATGAGATCGTAACACAGAAATACGGTGCAATCGTAGTTGCTACAGGTTTTGATACCATCAAACTTGACAAATATGATGAATATGCGTACAGCCAGAGTAAAGATGTTATCACATCCCTGGAACTGGAACGTATCATGAACGCAGCAGGTCCTACAAAAGGACACTTAGAGCGTCTTTCCGATGGAAAAGCTCCGAAGGAACTGGTATTCATCCAGTGTGTTGGAAGCCGTTGCTCCGACGACAGAGGAAAACCATATTGCTCCAAGATCTGTTGTATGTACACAGCAAAACATGCAATGCTGATCCGTGATAAATATCCGGATACAAATGTAACCGTATTCTATATTGATGTCCGTACTCCAGGTAAAAACTTCGATGAGTTCTACAGAAGAGCCGTAGAACAGTACGGCGTAAACTACATCAAAGGCCAGGTAGGAAAAGTTATTCCACAGCCGGACGGAAGCCTTCTTGTACAGGGATCTGACCTGATCGACAACAAACAAATCCTTAAGAAAGCAGATATGGTCGTTCTTGCAACAGCCATTGAACCGAACCCGGATGTTCGTAAGATCGCTACTATGCTTACAGCAAGTATTGATACAAACAACTTCCTCACAGAAGCCCATGCAAAACTCCGTCCTGTAGAATCTCCTACAGCAGGTATCTTCCTTTCCGGTGTATGCCAGGGACCGAAAGATATTCCAGAGACAGTTGCACAGGCTGGCGCAGCAGCAGTTAAGGCAATCGGCCTTCTTGCCAAAGATAAACTGACAACCAACCCATGTACAGCAAAATCCGATGAACTGTTATGTAACGGATGTTCTACATGTGCAAATGTCTGCCCGTATGGAGCAATTTCCTATGAGGATAAACAGGTAAATGACCACGGTATCCGTGAAACAAGAAGAGTAGCCGTTGTAAATACAGCACTTTGCCAGGGATGTGGCGCTTGTACAGTAGCCTGCCCGTCTGGTGCTATGGATCTGCAGGGCTTTTCCAACAGACAGATTATCGCGGAGGTAGATGCAATATGTCGATAGAAACAAACGAAGAATTCAGACCTAAGATTGTAGCATTCTGCTGTAACTGGTGTAGTTACGCAGGTGCAGACCTTGCAGGAAGCAGCCGTCTTTCTTACCCGGCTGACGTAAAGATCATCCGTGTTCCATGTTCCTGCCGTGTCAATCCAATGTTCATCCTCCGTGCTTTTGAGAAAGGTGCTGACGGTGTGATCATGTGTGGATGTCATCCTGGAGACTGTCATTACAGCACAGGTAACTACTATGCAAGAAGACGTATGACACTTCTTTTCTCCATGCTCGACTACATCGGTGTGGAAAACGGAAGAACACGAGTAGAATGGGTTTCCGCTGCTGAAGGTGTGAAATTCTCCCAGACAATGAATGAGTTTGTAGAGAAGATCCATTCACTCGGTAAGAACGTAAGATTGGAGGATTTAAGATGCAGGAGCTGATAAATCGTGCAAAAGAACTGCTTGCTGACGGTACAGTTGCAAGAGTTCTGGGATGGAAAGCCGGAGATCTGCCTTACAATCCGGAACCGGCTTACTTTGAAACAGAAGAATCTCTGAAAGATTTTGTATATAACGGATTCTGCGGTGCAAACTTAAGCAAATATATGATCGAAGCTTCCAAACTGGAAGGCAAGACACTGGTATGTTTAAAACCATGTGATACATACAGCTTTAATCAGCTGATCAAAGAGCATCGTGTAGACCGTGAGAAAGCTTATATCATTGGTGTTGGATGTAAAGGAAAACTGGATATCGAGAGAATCCGCAAACAGGGAATCAAAGGTATCGAAAGCATTTCCGGTGCAGAGATCACAGATGAGGCAGAAACACTGACTATTCAGACAATCTATGGTGAGAAGACCTGTGCATACAAAGATGCAATGCTTGAAAGATGTCACGTATGTAAAGGAAAAGAACATAAGATTTATGATGAACTTATCGGTGAGTCCAAAGACACAAAAGATGCAGATCGTTTTGCAGAAGTAGAGAAGATCGAAGCAATGAGCCCGGAAGAAAAATTTGCATTCTTCCAGAGCCAGTTAAGCAAATGTATCCGCTGCAATGCCTGCCGTAATGTCTGTCCTGCATGCAGCTGCCGTAAATGTGTATTCGACAGCAATAAATTTGACAGTGCGCAGAAAGCAAACGTGGACTCTTTCGAAGAGAAGATGTTCCATATCATCCGTGCATTCCATGTGGCAGGAAGATGTACAGACTGCGGCGAATGCAGCAGAGTATGTCCTCAGGGAATTCCGCTTCACCTGTTCAATCGTAAATTTATCAAAGATATTGATACATTCTATGGTGAATATCAGGCAGGAGAGGATTCAACATCCAAGGGACCTCTTACAAACTTTACATTTGAAGATGTTGAGCCGAGTATCGTGGCAGAAAGGGGATAATGTATGTATAAGATAGCAGCAGAGAATCTGCAGGCATTATTCCAGAAGATTGCCGCAGATCAGGATTTATATTTACCGGTCAAAGTCAGTGATCAGGTAAACTTCAAAGCATGGAGCGAAGATGCAGAAGTTTGTCTTGATACTTTAAAAACTGTAAAATCACCAAAAGATGCTTTTTTTCCACAGAGTGAAAACCTCTACACCTGTAAGAAAGAGGAGAAGAATATCTCCATTGAGCCACAGGCATTACAGGAAAAGAACTTTGTTGTGTTCGGAATGAAAGCCTGCGATATCCAGGGTGTAAAAGTACTGGATAACGTATTCTTAAGTGATCCGATCGATACTTTCTATGCAGCCAGAAGAGATCATGGTACGATTGTAGCACTTGCATGCCATGAGCCGGAAGAAAGCTGTTTCTGTAAAGCATTCGGTATTGACTGCGCAGACCCTGTTGCAGATGTTGCAACATGGATGATCGAGGGAGAGCTTTACTGGAAACCTCTTACAGAGAAAGGGGAAGCCCTTACAAAAGCAGTTGCAGAACTTCTCAACGATGCTGACGAAGCAAAAGTAGAAGAAGAGAAAGCTGCGATCCGCGCAATCGTAGAGAAGCTTCCGTACTCTAATCTTTCTCTGGAAGGATGGGGACAGGAAGATTACATGGATCGTTTCAATTCCCTGTATGGGAAGAACTTTATAAACCATGTCTGGCATGTGGTACCTGTACATTTGTATGCCCTACCTGCCAGTGCTATGATATCAAAGATTATGACACAGGACACGGCGTACAGCGTTACCGCTGCTGGGATTCCTGTATGTACTCTGACTTTACAATGATGGCACACGGAAATAACCGTAACAGCCAGATGCAGCGTTTCCGTCAGAGATTCATGCATAAACTTGTTTACTATCCGGTAAACAACAATGGAATGTTCTCATGTGTAGGATGCGGCCGCTGCGTTGAGAAATGCCCATCATCCTTAAATATCGTAAAAGTCATCAAAGCTTTTGAAAATCAGGGAGGTGAAAAATAATGAGCGAATGTACCTGCCATAAAAACTACACATTAGACACACTGATCCCGAAGGTTGGTGTGATCACAGATATCCGTCAGGAGACACCGGATGTTAAAACATTCCGTGTAAACGCTCCTGAAGGAGGAAAACTTTTTGAACATATGCCTGGCCAGTGTGCAATGGTCTGCGCACCAGGTGTAAGTGAAGGTATGTTTTCCATTACTTCTTCACCTACAAATAAAGAATATCAGGAATTCAGTATCAAGAAGTGCGGTGCACTGACCGATTATCTCCACAGCCTTCAGGTTGGAGATGAGATCACAGTCCGTGGACCATACGGAAATCATTTCCCTGTAGAAGATAAATTAAAAGGTAAAAACCTTCTGTTTATCGCAGGTGGTATCGGACTTGCACCTCTTCGTTCTGTTATCAACTATGTACTGGATAACCGTGCAGATTACGGAACAGTAGATATCCTCTATGGTTCCCGTTCCGCAGATGACCTGGTACAGTTAAAAGAAATCCAGGAAGTCTGGATGAAAGCAGAGGGAGTTAATGTTTATCTGACAATCGACCGTGAACAGGAAGGCTGGGACGGAACACGTTGGATTCGTTCCTTCTTATCTGAAAGAGATTGGATTCGATACAAACAAAACAGCACTTGTCTGCGGACCGCCGATCATGATCAAGTTCGTTCTTGCAGGACTGGAAGAACTGGGCTTCTCCAGAGAACAGGTTTACACAACTCTGGAGCTTCGTATGAAATGCGGTATCGGTAAATGCGGCCGTTGCAATATCGGTTCCAAATACGTCTGCAAAGACGGTCCGGTATTCAGATGCGACGAGATTGATGAATTACCTGCAGAATATTGATAAGCAATGAGCAGTGCAGAAAGTGATGTGAAGGAATGCGTCATGCTTGCATATAAGCATTCTTTCACAGAACATTCTGTAGGGCGAACGCCCTCAAGCGAGAAGTAGCGTAGCGGATTCGAGCTTGTATGTGCTGCTGACGACAGATGATATATATAGAAAGGACTGGTAATCTCAAATGGAAAAGAATATGGTAAACGTATATTTTTTCGGTAAGAAATACAGCGTACCTGCAGAACTTACAATTATGACTGCCATGGAATATGCCGGTTATACATTAAAGAGAGGATGCGGCTGCAGACACGGATTCTGCGGAGCCTGCGCAACAATCTACAGAATCAAAGGTGAAAACGAGCTGAAAACATGTCTTGCCTGTCAGACACAGGTACAGGAAGGAATGTATGTAGCAAGCATCCCGTTCTTCCCTACAGATAAGAGACTCTACAACATCGAAGACCTGAAACCGAATCAGCAGGTAATGATGGAACTCTATCCGGAAATCTACAGCTGTATCGGATGTAATGCCTGTACAAAAGCATGTACTCAGGACTTAAATGTAATGCAGTACATCGCATATGCACAGAGAGGCGAACTTGAAAAATGTGCAGAGGAATCCTTCGACTGCGTAAGCTGCGGATGCTGTTCCGTAAGATGTCCGGCCGGTATTTCCCATCCGATGGTAGGTCTTCTTGCAAGACGTCTCACAGGTAAATATATCGCGCCTAAGAGCGAACATCTGGAGAAACGTGTAGAAGAAATCCACGAAGGTAAATATGATGATCTGATCGAGCAGATCATGCAGAAACCAATCACAGACATGCAGGAACTTTACAACAACAGAGAAATTGAGAAATAGGGAGGGCGTAAAACATGTATGCACCATATCCAGAAAATATGATGGAATCCATCAAAAAGGTAGAGGCTACAAGAGCACAGCGTATGGCAACAGAGCCAAGACGTCTGACAGCTGAAGAGAAAGACGCTCTTCTTGAGAAATTTCATCCGGATTATAATCCAGACGCGTTTGCAGAAATCAAAGTAGGACCGAACAAAGGACAGAAAGCTCCTCTGGAACTGGCAGAGATGCTCCATTCAACAAGCCGTCTGATCAACGAAAAAATTGACCTTACAAAAATTGATTATGACGTAGATGTACTTGTGATCGGCGGTGGCGGTGCAGGTTCTTCCTGTGCCATTGAAGCACACAATGCAGGTGCAGACGTTATGATCGTTACAAAGCTTCGTATCGGTGATGCCAACACAATGATGGCAGAGGGCGGTATCCAGGCTGCAGACAAAGAGAATGATTCTCCAGTACAGCATTATCTGGACTGCTTCGGCGGCGGACATTTTGCAGCAAAGCCGGAACTGGTAAAGAGACTGGTAATGGAAGCTCCGGATGCCATCAAATGGCTCAATGACCTTGGTGTTGAATTTGATAAAGCAGAAGACGGAACCATGGTTACCACACACGGCGGCGGTACTTCCAGAAAGAGAATGCATGCTGCAAAGGATTATTCCGGATCTGAGATCATGCGTACCATCAGAGATGAAGTTCTGAATCTTAAGATTCCGGTAGTTGAATTTACTTCAGCTGTTGAACTTCTGAAAGATGAAAAAGGACAGGTTGCAGGTGCAGTTCTTCTTAACATGGAAACAGGAGATTATTCTGTTGCAAGAGCCAAAACTGTTGTAATTGCAACAGGTGGTGCAGGAAGAATGCATTATCAGGGATTCCCGACATCCAACCACTACGGTGCAACTGCAGACGGACTTGTACTTGGATATAGAGCTGGTGCTTCCCTTCTTTATCAGGATTCTATCCAGTACCATCCAACAGGAGCAATCTATCCATCACAGATCATGGGTGCTCTGGTAACTGAGAAAGTTCGTTCCGTTGGTGCACAGCTTGTAAATGCAAACGGAGAAGCTTATATTCATCCGCTTGAAACCCGTGACGTAAATGCTTCCGGTGTTATCCGTGAATGCGAAGAAGGACGCGGCGTAGAAGTTCCAGGCGGACTGAAAGGTGTATGGCTTGACACTCCGATGATCGAGATCCTCGGTGGCGAAGGAACCATCGAAAAGAGAATCCCGGCTATGTTCCGTATGTACATGAACTACGGCATTGATATGAGAAAAGTTCCTATCGTTATTTATCCGACACTTCACTACCAGAACGGTGGTCTTGAGATTAACGGAGACGGATTCACAAAAGAAATTCCAAACCTGTTAGTTGCAGGAGAAGCCGCAGGTGGAATCCACGGAAGAAACAGACTGATGGGTAACTCTCTTCTGGATGTAATCGTATTTGGAAGAAATGCCGGTAAAAAAGCAGCTGCAAAATGCAAGAATGTAGAGCTTGGTGAAATGAACCTGGATCATATCTACAAATATGCAGATGAACTGGACAAAGCAGATTTACATACTGACAAAGTATCTCCATTACTGCTTCCAAAATATGCCCGTCACGAGCAGCGCTGATAAAAGGTCAGACAATCAGAATATAAAAGTTACTGTAACCAGTATACGATAAAAATGTTCCGGTATCGGTGCCGGGAAATTGCCGTTACCGGAAACCTTTGATATAATGAAAAAGGGAATATGTCATTTCTTAATGGCATATCCAGAAATAGAGAAGGGAGCTTACCAGAATGCGTGAAGTAGAAGTAAGCAGACTTACAGATGTCATCGAAAAACTCTGTATCGAAGCAAATGAACATCTTCCGGAAGACGTAAAATGTGCGATCAAAACATGCCGCGCATGCGAAGACGGAGAGATTGCCAAGGGTATCCTTGACAATATTATTGAGAATTTTGATATTGCAGATAATGAGAATGTGCCGATCTGCCAGGATACAGGAATGGCATGTGTATTCCTTGAAATCGGACAGGATGTACATTTTGTTGGGGGAAATCTGAACGATGCCATCAATGAAGGTGTACGTCGTGGATATGATAAGGGATATTTAAGAAAATCTGTAGTAAAGGATCCGGTTCGCCGTGGAAACACAGGCGACAATACACCGGCTATGATCTACACAGAAATCGTTCCCGGAGATCAGGTAAAGATCACAGTAGGCCCCAAAGGCTTCGGAAGTGAGAACATGAGCCAGATCCGTATGTTCAAACCATCTGCAGGATTACAGGGAATCAAGGATTTCATCCTTGAAGTAGTAGAGACCGCAGGCCCCAACCCATGTCCGCCAATGGTAGTCGGAGTTGGTATCGGAGGAACCTTTGACAAATGTGCACTTCTTGCAAAGAAAGCACTGATGAGACCTCTGGATACTCAGAACCCGGATCCGTTCTATGCTGATCTTGAGAAAGAAATGCTGGAAAAAGTAAACAAGCTTGGAATCGGACCTCAGGGATTTGGCGGAAAGACAACAGCCATCGGCCTGAATATTGAAACAATGCCGACTCATATTGCAGGTATGCCATGTGCAGTTAATATCAACTGCCATGTAACCCGCCATAAATCGGAGGTGATCTGAGATGGAAAGAAAGAAAATTACACTTCCACTTACTAGAGAGCTGGCAAGAACTCTCCATGCAGGTGATCAGGTATTATTAACAGGTACTATTTATACATCCCGTGATGCAGGACACAAGAGAATGTGTGAGGCCCTTGCAAAAGGGGAAAAAATTCCATTTGATCCTGACAGATGCAACCATCTACTATGTAGGACCAACTCCTGCAAAACCAGGCGCAGTCATCGGCTCTGCAGGTCCTACAACCAGCGGACGTATGGATGCCTATGCACCCACAATGATGTCTGTGGGAGCAAGAGGAATGATCGGTAAAGGTGCCCGCCTTCCGGAAGTAGTAGACGCCATGAAGAAATATGATGGTGTATACTTCGGAGCTATCGGCGGTGCAGGTGCGCTTCTTGCAAAATGCATCAAAAAGGCCGAACTGATCGCCTATGAAGATCTGGGAGCAGAAGCACTTCGTAAATTGTATGTAGAGGATATGCCTCTTGTAGTCATCATTGACTCAGAAGGCAATAATCTGTATGAGATGGGAAAAGCAGAATATCTCAAAGAACACGGAGATAAGTAATTCTGCAGATACATAAAAAAATAACTTCCATATGCTGTAGACATACAGTATATGGAAGTTGCTTTATATAGCCAAAATTATATATATATTGTATCCAATATATAAAAATCATATATACAATAATATGAATTATATCTTTTACATTTGACCTATAAACGTATAACATGATAATCAGGGTCAAAAAGGG
>NZ_JBWJVP010000185.1:0-9299 GCF_056339915.1 Blautia sp. ZXY-1-B12
GACATATAGAAGCGCAGCAGATTGAAAACCTGTTTGCCGGAAATATCCGGAATCTTTTAATGGATGCGAAGCTGGATTATGATAAATTATATGAGATACGCCTTCGTGTAGGGCGTCCGTTGTTTTTAACTTATGACGGAGGAGAGTGTTTTTTGCGAAAACCGGGTCAGGAACAGTATCTGGTGACAACGGAAGATTTGAAAGAAACACTGGAATATGTCACAGGATATTCCCTGTATGCTTATGAGGATGAGATCAGACAGGGATTTATCAGTGTTCAGGGTGGTCACAGAGTAGGTGTGACCGGAAAGGTAGTGCTGGATCGGGGCAGGATCATGGGAATGAAATATATTTCCTGCATCAATGTCCGTCTGGCACATGAGATTCAGGGATGTGCGGATAAGGTGATGCCTTATATCCGTACAGAGAAATGGGTTGCAAATACATTGATCATTTCACCGCCAAGGTGTGGAAAGACTACGCTGCTCAGAGATATTATCAGGCAGCTCAGTAATGGATGGGCCAATACCCAGGGTCTGACAATAGGTGTGGTGGACGAGAGAAGTGAGCTGGCAGGCTGTTATCAGGGAATTCCTCAGAATGATCTGGGAATGCGTACAGATGTGCTGGACTGCTGTCCGAAATCAGAAGGTATGCAGATGCTGGTACGTTCCATGTCACCGGATGTGGTTGCAGTGGACGAGTTAGGCTGTGAAGAGGATTTCAAGGCAGTTGACTCAGTGATCCACTGCGGATGTAAGCTGATTGCGACTGCACATGGAAGCTGTCTGGAGGATGTTCTGGATCAGCCATTCTTTTATAAGCTTATGGGCGAGAAAGTATTTGAACGTTATATTATCCTGGACAAAAATGATCAGGCAGGATGTCTGAAAGCTGTATTAGATGAAAATGGAAAAGTATGCTTAGAACAGTAGGATTGTGTGTAATTGTAATTTCCGGTGTCGGTTGCGGTTTTGCCATGAGCAATGAACTTGGCAGACGCAAAAAGATGATGGAAATGATCTTACGGATGATCATCCTCCTAAGAGGAGAAATACGTTATGGAAATAAATCTCTGTACGATGCCTTTACAGGTGCTTCCGGGAAACTGGAAGGGAAGTACAGAGAATTTTTTATACTTACGGCACAGAAAATGAAAGAAAAAACAGGGGATTCCTTTGGGACAATCTTCAGAGAATCGGCCGGAAAGTGTCTGGATCTGGATTGTCTTTCGCAGGAAGAGAGAGACAGATTTTATTCACTGGGAGATCAGCTTGGTTATCTTGGACTGGATATGCAGCTAAAACAGATGGATCTGATGGAAAAGGAAACAGAATATGCGATCAGGGAACTCAGGAAAGATTTTTGTGAAAAAAGAAAATTATACCGCAGTATGGGAATATTGGGCGGAATATTTGTGGCTGTGTTTTTTTGGTGAGCATGTATTTATAATCTGTTTCTTTACTGTGTAGATTACTGTTTTGCTGTATCTGGCAGCAGAAGCCGGAAAGGAGAGACTGTGGAGGTAAGTCTTATTTTTAAAATCGCTGCAGTAGGGATTCTGGTTTCTGTTCTCTGCCAGATCCTGAAACACAGTGGAAGGGATGAACAGGCATTTCTGGTAAGCCTGGCGGGGCTTCTGATGGTGCTGTTCTGGATTGTTCCATATATTTATGAACTGTTTGAAAGTATTCAGCAGTTGTTTGTGCTGTGATTTCAAATCAACTGTTATGGCAGTTGACAGAACAGAAAGAGGTTTGAATGGCATGGATATTGTGAAAGTTTCAATCATGGGTATCTGCGGAATGATGCTTGGTTTTATTCTAAAAGAAACCAGACCGGAATTTGCTGCACTTGTGACCATGATGACGGGTTTTCTGATTCTTGGTCTTGCAGCAGGAAAAGTTTCTTATCTGTTTGAAACCATGAACAGGCTGAGAGAAAGCTTCCCCATAGACAGCAGTTATCTCACAGTTCTGGTTAAGATTATCGGGATCACATATATCGGACAGTTTTCATCTGCAATCTGCAAAGATGCCGGATATCAGATGATCGGAACACAGATCGACCTGTTCTGTAAACTGTCTGTGATGGTTCTGAGTATGCCGGTACTGCTGGCAATTCTGGATACGATTTCGGAGTTTATGATATGAGGCAGGATAAAGAGAGAAGTATCAGGGAACAGGCAGATCTGTGGAAAGGTTACTGGTGTATACTGGCATGTATACTCTTGGTAGGAAGAGTGTCATATCTTACATTCTTTCAGAATCATATAGTATCCGTATATGCCGCTGCGCAGACAGAACAGAAAGAAGATTCTTCAGTACAAGATCCTGCAGGAGAATCTAATGGAAGAGATACAGATTGATGATGTGCAGAAAATGTTGGATGAGATTATGGATGACCATGTTTTTTCTGTCAGGAAAGCACTGATGAATATCATAAACGGGGAGGAGCCTGTTTCAAAAGAGACTGTACGGAGCTTTTTGTAT
The DNA here is from genome assembly GCF_056339915.1 of Blautia sp. ZXY-1-B12. NCBI lineage: Bacteria > Bacillati > Bacillota > Clostridia > Lachnospirales > Lachnospiraceae > Blautia > Blautia sp. ZXY-1-B12. Next base: position 2,493 of record NZ_JBWJVP010000185.1, read on the forward strand.
AGTCTCTTTTTTTCGGATATAGAGAATGAAAAAGGATTAATACTGAAACTTTTACTTGTGATTTTTATTGCAGCGGTGCTGGCGGAGTTTGCTGATGTTTTCGGAAACGGACAGGCTGGCAGTATCAGCTTTTATATTGTCTATCTTGCGCTGTTTACAATGCTTATGGAGAATTTCTCAAGGCTTGGAAGTACGCTTACAAACTGGCTTCTTGGACTGACGGATTTCATGAAAGTTCTGTCTCCGGCTTATTTTATGACAGTGGCTGCATCAACCGGATCATCAACGGCTGCTGCATTTTATGAAGGGATTTTGCTGATGATCTGGGCGGTTCAGTGGCTTCTTGCAAATCTGTTTCTGCCTGCTGTAAACCTGAGTTTGCTTCTGAAAATGGTTAATTATTTGTCAAAAGAGGAGATGCTTACAAAAATGGCAGAACTTTTGGATGTAGCTGTAAACTGGGGGTTGAAAACTCTTCTGGGAGCTATTGTTGGTCTGCAGATTGTGCGGAATATGGTGAGCCCGGTGATGGATGCCATGAAGCGTTCTGCTGTTGGCAAGGCAGCGAGTGCGATTCCCGGCATTGGAAATGCAGTGACCGCTGTAACAGAATTAGTGCTGACCAGTGCAGTGATGGTGCGAAACAGTTTTGGCGCAGTAATCGTGATCCTTCTGTTGCTGATTGGAGCAGGACCGATTATCCATTATGGAAGTCTTTCTCTGGTTTATCGTTTTCTGGCTGCGATTGCACAGCCAATTTCTGACAAAAGAGTTGTGGGAGCCCTGAGTACAATGGGGGAGGGATGTGCAATGCTTTTAAAGCTTTTGCTGACAGCAGAAGTACTTTGCATGCTGACATTCCTGATAGTTGTAGTTTCTGTATCCTGATGAACTGACAGAAAGATTGCCGGAGGAAACATATGAAAGAAGAGCTGTATTTATGGATTCGGAATCTGGCAGTATTTTATATCTTTTTCACTGCGGTTCTGAATCTGATACCTGACCAGAAGTATGAGAAATATGTACGCTTTTTTATGGGCCTGCTGCTGATTTTTATGATGAGTACCCCGATATTTTCCATTCTTGGAAAAGGTTCGGAACTGACGGAAAGTTTTCTGGATAATTTTTCTGAAGAAAACAGAGAGAAAGAACTCCGGGAATTTCAGAATATTCAGAAAGTCTATCTGGAAAAAGGTTACGAACTGGAACTGGAACAGAAAATCCGGGAAACTCTGGAAAAAAGAGGCATAGAAGTATATAAGGTGAAAGTAAATATAGAAGGGGAGGAGACGCAGGCAAACCTTGTACTGAAGACAGAAATTTCTCAGGAGGAGAGAAAGGAGCTTAAAGATGCGCTGGTGGAAGAGTGGGGACTTAAAGAAAACAGAATTTGTATCCAGATTGTCCGAAATGAATCCGGCAAAATGGGGAATCCTGTTGCTCATCGGAGTACTTCTGGCAGTAGCGGCGATGCCTGTATCCAGTAAGCAGCAAAAGAAAAATACGGCAGGAGAGCAGAGTGAAGATATGCAAAAAAATGTTCTGGAAGAGAAACTTGAAGCATTTCTTGAAAATACGGAAGGGGTGGGAAAGGTACAGGTTATCCTGATGACAGATGAGAAGAAAGACAGGCAGAGCTTCTATAATTCAGAAACCATACAGGTGACCGGTGTTCTGATTTCTGCGGAAGGTGGAGGAAATCCTGTAGTGGTCCAAAATATTCAGGAGGCGGTCATGGCATTATTTCAGGTGGATGCTCATAGAATTAGAATAATGAAAATGAAATGAGGAGATAAATGTGAAAAAAGTCATCGGAAAAAATCAGGTCATTATTACATCGCTGGCAATTCTGATTGCAGTGGCAGGATATCTGAACTTTGCAGATGTAGATCTTGGATTCAGGGATAAGGAGGCAAGTACGGACAGCAGCAGTATCCTTGAAGATGCAGGATATGATCTTACAGATGAAACTGCTCTTCTGGATGAAAATCAGGCAGATGGAGGTCTGACTGATAACAGTCTTACAGACAGTCAGGAAACGGATACTCCCGGGGAGGCTGTGTTTACGGGTTCTACAGGATTTGCCGCACAGGCAAAGATCAGCAGAGAACAGGTGCGCTCACAGAACAAGGCAGATCTGCAGGACATTATCAATAATGAAGAAATTGATGATGAAGAGAAGCAGGAGGCAATACATACGATGGTCTCGATGACAGACCTTTCAGAAAAAGAAGCGGCAGCAGAGCTTTTGCTGGAGGCGAAGGGCTTTAAGAATGTAGTTGTAAATCTTACCGGAGAAACTGCGGATGTTGTGATCCCTGAAGCAGAACTTTCTGATGCACAGAGAGCACAGATTGAAGATATTGTAAAAAGGAAAACAGGAATTGCGCCAGAAAATATTGTGATCACCCCACTGAAGGAGAGTGAAGATGCAGAAGATACAACACAGACAGATGAAACATCAGCAGATACTTCGTATGAGGAAGACAGCGAAACATCAGCACAGCCATATGAGGATACCGCAATCGATACAACTGATATTTATGACTGATATTTTGATATGAATATGCGAACATATATCTTGACAGAAAAGAGGTGCATATACTAGAATAGGAATGCTGTAAAAAAATAGAAAACGTAACTGATACCGGCTGTTGCCGGTGTTTTATGCAAACAATTATAAGAAAGCGCAACAGGAGGCTGAACGTGTCTAAGTATACGAATGAAATAGAAAAAAGAAGAACATTTGCCATTATTTCCCATCCGGATGCAGGTAAAACTACACTGACTGAGAAATTCCTGCTGTATGGCGGAGCAATCAATCTTGCCGGAAGTGTTAAAGGTAAGGCAACAGCCCGCCATGCAGTGTCAGACTGGATGGAGATCGAAAAAGAGAGAGGTATTTCCGTTACTTCCTCTGTTCTGCAGTTTCATTATGATGGTTACTGCATTAATATTCTGGATACACCGGGACATCAGGATTTCTCGGAGGATACTTACCGTACACTGATGGCAGCAGATTCTGCAGTCATGGTAATCGACGGTTCCAAGGGTGTGGAGGCACAGACCAGAAAACTGTTCAAGGTCTGCGTAATGCGCCATATCCCGATTTTTACATTTATCAATAAGATGGACCGCGATGCAAACGACACATTTGACCTTCTTGATGAGATTGAGAAAGAACTTGGCATCGCAACCTGCCCGATCAACTGGCCAATCGGTTCCGGTAAGAAATTCCGCGGTGTTTATGACCGTGATACAGAGAAAATACTTACCTTTTCTGATACACAGAAAGGTACCAAAGAAGGTGTGATCGAGGAAATCCCGTTAAGTGACAGCCGGGCAGATGAGATTATGGATCCGGAGCAGAAAGCACAGCTTCTGGATGAGATTGAGCTTCTGGACGGCGCAAGTGCAGATTTTGACCAGGAGCTGGTAAGCAAAGGTAAGCTGACACCTGTATTCTTCGGATCTGCGCTGACAAACTTCGGTGTGGAAACATTTCTGGAACATTTCCTGAAGATGACAACATCACCGCTTCCGAGAGTGTCTGATATTGGGGAAATTGACCCCATGGATGATGATTTCTCAGCGTTTGTATTTAAAATCCAGGCAAACATGAACAAGGCACACAGAGACAGAATCGCATTTATGAGAATCTGTTCCGGTAAATTTGACGCTTCCCAGGAAGTATATCATGTGCAGGGTGATAAAAAGATGCGTCTGCTTCAGCCACAGCAGATGATGGCAGAATCCCGCCATGTGGTAGATGAGGCATATGCCGGAGATATTATCGGTGTTTTTGACCCGGGTATCTTTTCCATCGGAGATACAATCTGTGCACCCGGTAAAAAGTTTGCATTCGAAGGTATTCCTACATTTGCACCGGAACATTTTGCGAGAGTCCGTCAGATTGATACTATGAAGAGAAAACAGTTTGTTAAAGGTATCAATCAGATCGCGCAGGAAGGTGCTATTCAGATTTTTCAGGAGTTTAATACCGGTATGGAAGAAATTATTGTAGGTGTTGTAGGTGTCCTGCAGTTTGATGTTCTGAAATATCGTCTGGAAAATGAATATAATGTAGATATCCGTCTGGAAACACTTCCATATGAACATATTCGCTGGATTGCAAATAAAGAAGAAGTAAAAGTGGATAAGATCATTGGAACCTCTGATATGAAAAAAGTTACTGATCTTAAGGGAAATCCGCTGCTCCTCTTTGTAAATTCCTGGAGTGTGGGTATGACAGAGGACAGAAATCCTGGCTTAATATTAACGGAATTCAGTAAATAACCCTTTTCATTTATCTGTCGATTTGGTATAATGAACAAAGATTAAAGAATCCCTCAGGAGGTTTTCAGATGGCAGAGAAAAGAATAACATATAAAATACAGGATTTAGGAGGCATTGGTGAGGTCCAGATTGCAGATGAAGTGGTCGCTATCATTGCCGGACTTGCTGCTACGGAAGTAAACGGAGTTGCTTCCATGGCAGGCAATATCACAAACGAACTGGTAAGCAAACTTGGAATGAAGAATCTTTCCAGAGGTGTTAAGGTTACTGTACTCGAAGGAGTTGTAACAGTAGACCTGAACCTGAATATCGAATATGGTAAGAACATTCTTGAGACAAGTAAGAAAGTTCAGGAGAAAGTAAAATCATCCATAGAGAATATGACAGGTCTTGAGGTTGCAGATGTTAATATTCATATTGCCAGTGTAGATATGGAGAACGAAAAAGGAAAGTAACCCTTTCCTTTTTTGTGTACTTAAGAGATATTTAGAAAGGAAAGCTGTTTATACAGCAAAAATTATGCGAAGAAGAGAGCAGAGAGAACATATTTTTAAATTACTGTTCATGACAGAATTTAATTCAGAGGAAGAGATGAGTGAGCAGCTTTCACTTTATTTTGATACTCTGGAGGAACTTTCAGAGAAAGATCAGGAGTATATGAGCCGGAAATACCGCCATGTACTTGAAAAATTAGACGAGATCGATGCACTGTTAAATGAGACAAGCAATGGCTGGAAGACAAAGAGAATGAGCCGCGTTGACCTGACTGCCCTGCGTCTGGCAGTGTATGAACTGAAATATGACAAAGATGTACCTACAGGTGTAGCTATCAATGAGGCGGTAGAGCTTGCCAAACGTTTTGGCGGTGAGACTTCCGGTTCCTTTGTAAACGGTATCCTTGGCAAGATTGCCAACAGTGAAAGCGAAGAAAAATCAGAATGAAAAACACATATTCTGTAGGTCAGGTAAACCGTTATATCAAAAATATGTTTACCCAGGATTATTTACTGCAGAAGATTTATGTAAAAGGCGAGGTGTCCAATTGTAAATATCATACAAGCGGACACATCTATTTTTCCCTGAAAGATGAGACAGGAACATTGAATTGTGTGATGTTTGCCGGACACAGACGGGGACTTGCATTTGCCATGAAAAATGGCGATAAGGTGATCGTTGGCGGGAGTGTGGATGTATATGAACGCGACGGCCGCTATCAGATGTATGCAAAGGAGATTACCCTGGAAGGTGCAGGAACTCTGTATGAGAGATATCTTGCATTGAAGCAGGAACTGGAAGATATGGGAATGTTTGCACAGGAGTACAAACAGCCCATTCCGAGATTTATCAGACGTCTGGGTGTGGTAACTGCACCGACAGGTGCGGCTGTTCAGGATATCCGCAATATTTCCTATCGAAGAAATCCCTATTTACAGATTATTTTATATCCGGCTCTTGTACAGGGGGCGGGTGCGGCAGAAAGTATTGTAAAAGGAATACAGATGCTTGATAAGACAGATGTGGATGTGATCATTGTGGGAAGAGGAGGCGGCTCTATTGAAGATCTCTGGGCGTTTAATGAAGAAATCGTGGCCAGAGCTATTTTTGAGTGCAGTACACCTATTATTTCCGCAGTAGGTCATGAAACGGATTTTACAATTGCTGATTTCGTTGCTGATCTGCGAGCTCCTACTCCTTCTGCTGCGGCAGAGCTTGCGGTGGATGATTACAGAAGTGTGATTGAAGCAGTAAGTATTTACAGGCAGCGGTTATATCGTGCAATGAGTGGTAAAATGGATCTGTACCGCAGCAGACTGGAGCATTTTCAGACAAAATTTGCTTATCTGAGTCCGGAGAACAGGCTGCGGGAGCAGAGACAGCGTCTGGCAGATCTGGAGAATGCTGTACAAAATGGAATGAACAGGAAACTTCAGGATGAGAGACACAGATTGTCTGTTTATCTGGAACGTTTTGCAGGACTTTCCCCTTTAAAGAAACTGAATCAGGGATATTCTTATGTGGCAGATAAATATAAAAAGACATTGACAAGTGTAGAACAGGTACAAAATGGGGATACCATTTATATATCTGTGACAGACGGTACGATAGAAGCAGATGTTACAGGTACGGTGAAGGAGGAGAGAATCTATGGCGAAGAAAGAAAACTGTGAGCAGTTACAGGAGGAGAAACCTCTGGAAGAGATGTTTGCAGAACTGGATCTGCTGGCTGAAAAACTGGAAAACAGAGACACATCGCTGGAGGACTCTTTTATACTGTACAGACAGGGCATGGAACTTTTGAAACTTTGCAGCGGGAAGCTGGATACAGTGGAGAAGAAAATGCTGCAGCTTAATGAGGATGGTACATTTAGTGAATTTTCAAGATGAATTAGCAAAGAGAACGGAAGAAACAGAGAAAGTGATCAGAAGCTTTCTGCCTGCAGAGGCGGGATTCGCCGGAACAATGGCTCAGGCTATGAATTACAGTATGCTGGCAGGAGGCAAGCGCCTTCG